>DBIH01000209.1 GCA_002296885.1 Flavobacterium sp. UBA807
AATCGGCATGAAAATGTGTTTCGAAAATATATTTAATATGAGCATTGTCTTTTTTAGCTCTGTCAAGATATGGCTGTACTTCGCGCAAAGGATCAAAAATTGCCACTTCACCGTTGCTTTCAAGGTAGTAAGCTGCCTGAGCGATGCATCCGGTATATATTTGTTCGATTTTCATAATAGATTTACTTTAAAGCCGAGTTGCAAAATTAAAGAATAGCTACAATTAATAAGTAATGAATTTAGAATACTTTATGATAAAATTTCTTTGTAAAGAATAAAGAAAGACATTATCAAAACAAAAAAGCCAAATATCTTTTTCAAATGCTTTTCATTGATATAATGCTGAATGTAAAGCCCAATAAATATCCCGATGACCGAAAAAGTTGTAAACGATATCAAAAACAGCCAGTCAATTTCCATATTCTGAACATCGCCGGTAAAGCCAATCAGCGAGTTGATAGTAATAATCAGCAACGAAGTCCCTATGGCTTTCTTCATTGACAATCTGGCAAATTTCAGAAGAGCAGGAATGATTAAAAATCCGCCACCGGCACCAATCAATCCTATTACTATTCCAACAAAAAATAACTGTATCATCACAGCAGTTAATGATTTGCTGCCAATTTCAATAATGTTTTCCTCTTTCTTATTCTTAAGCATCGAAAAGGCAGCCATAAACATCATGATAGCAAAAAGAATCATCAGGAAAGTTTCTTTTGATAACTGAGCTGAACCAAAATACAAAAGGGTTTCCGGTATTCTTGGAACAATAAATTTTCGGGTTATGTAAACAGCAATAACCGAAGGAATGGCAAATAGCAATGCTGTTTTTGGAACAACAAGCCCTTTTTTAAAATTTTGAATCGTACCAAATCCGGAAGTAGTGCCAACAATAAACAAAGAATAAGCTGTTGCGATTATTGGATTGTAATTAAGCAAGTAAACCAAAATCGGAACGGTTAGTATTGAACCGCCGCCGCCAGTTATTCCTAACACGACACCAATAAATAAAGCTCCGATATATCCAAAAAGTTCAAGCACAACTAAAAATTAATGTCGTAAAAATAGTGAAAAAACAACTACAGATTTTAAGTTTTTCTACCAGCTTATGTCTTGAGCTGCAGAATTATAGTTAATTCCAAATGCGAATTGCAATTTTCCGGACTTATAAAGTTATATTTGCCGTCCACAATTATTTGAATGATGCTTAAAAAATTACTATGCCTTATAGTGCTTACTTGTTTTTCGGTAAGCAATGCGCAAATCGTTATTAATGAAATCGATCCTGATACACCTTCGACTGATACAAAGGAATTTATCGAATTAAAATCGGCAACGCCTTTCGCAGCTTTGGATGGTTATGTATTGGTTTTCTTTAACGGAAGTGCTTCGGGCTTGACAAACCTGAGTTATTTGGCAATCGATTTAGATGGATTAGTAACAGACGGTAATGGAATTATTCTACTCGGAAATCCATTGGTAGTTCCTGCGGCTTCCTATACTATTGCACAAGGCTTAATTCAAAATGGTCCTGACGCGGTGGCAATTTATTTAGGTGATGCGACCGATTTTCCAACAAATACAGCAGGAACTACTACCAATTTGATTGATGCGTTAGTGTATAGCAATAGTGGGACAACTTCTGCTACAACTTTAATGACAGCTTTGGGCGAAACGGTGAGTTATAATGAAAATGTAAATGGTGCTGCAGCCACACAATCCATTCAGAGAAAATCGGACGGGACCTATGAAGTCAAAACACCAACACCAAGAGCAAACAATGATGGTTCGGGAATCATTTACAACGGAATTACGGTAAGTTATACTCCGACAAGCCCATTAACAGAAGGACAAACGGTTGCTGTAACTTTTACAACCGATACCAACGTTACAAGTGATTTGAATTTTTCGATAGTGCTAAACTACGGCACTTTTACAACTTCTGACTTTACCGGGAATCTGAATATTACGATTCCATCCGGTTCAAATACAGCTACTACAACTATTCAGCTATTGAATGATGGGGTAAATGACGGAGATGAAGATATGCAGATTACTATTGGCACTTTGCCTTCTGATGTTATTGTATTGAATAATAATACCATCGTTAGGGTAAATGATATCAATTTTACAACATTGCCTTTCGGAACACCTGCTAATCCGACTTATGGAAACGTAACAAGTACAGCTCCAGCTGGATATTATGCATCTTTAGAAGGGAAATCGGGAACAGCTTTAAAGCAAGCCATTCAGGATATTATTGCAAATCCAAGCGTGGTACGTGCACATACTTACGGAGATATCATCGACATTTTAAAAACAGCCGATCAAAATCCGTTAAATAATAATCAGGTGTGGCAGATTTATACGGAAACGCCTCGTTCCAAAGTTGATTATCAATCGGGAAGCAGTATTATCGGAAAATGGAATAGAGAACATATTTATTGCCAGTCAAGAGGAAATTATGGAGATACATATAATCTTCCGGCACATGGTATCAATACCTGGTCTTCAACCGGACCGGATGATATTGGAGCAGGATTGTCTGATGCCCACCATATAAGAGCCGTTGACGGACAGGAAAATTCTTCACGAAACAACAGAAATTATGGAGTTGATTATAACGGACCTACTACAACACCAACCAGCAGTTGGAAAGGTGATGTAGCCCGTGCCTGTTTCTATATGGCGGTTCGTTACAATGGTCTTAATGTTGTTAACGGAAATCCGAATGAGAATATTGTTGGTCAGATTGGCGATTTGGCAACACTGTTAACCTGGAATCAAACCGATCCAAGAGATGATTTTGAGATGAATAGAAATAATTATATCTACACCTGGCAGATGAACAGGAATCCGTTTATTGACTACCCGGCTTTAGCAAATTACATCTGGGGGGCAAATGCCGGTCAGGTTTGGCATGCGGCTTTGGCAAATACTGAATTTGTTGCAGATAAAATTATCCTATATCCAAATCCGGCAAAAGATAATTTTGTTATATCAGGAATTGCAACTGAAGGGAAAATTGAAATGTATTCTGTTCTTGGCCAAAAAGTGTTTGAGCAAAACTTTGCGGGTGAAACAACTTTTCATTTCAATCTGATTTCAGGTATTTACATGGCTAAAATCACCTCTGAATCTAATGTAGTGACTAAGAAAATAGTCATTGAGTAGAAGGCAAGTTTTACGAGCAGACTTTCCTGAATAATAAAAAAGCTTCCTGATATCAGGAAGCTTTTTTTAATTTTAATTGTTATTAGAAATCACTGACCGTAACACCATTATATTCACAACAATGACCTTTACTAACGGAAATTACGTTTCTGACAGAGCCATAATCAAAAATACCCAATGCTAATGTTTTTGATGGGCTGCAAATTCCGACAGTATTTACATTATAAGTCTTGTGTACAGATGCACCGGGATTGAGGGTAAAATCATCCTGTTTATTAAACATCAAAAAAGTGGTGCTTGTATTTGCACCTGCATAATTTACGATGTAAAATCGTTGGACGGTTGTAGATGTATTTTTGAATATAATTTCATTTGGTCCTGCCTGACAAGCCTTTACGGCTACTAGTTGTGGTGTCTTCTTATGATCACAGCTAATACTAAATAAAATTAATGTAATAACAAGAATTTTGGAAATTAATTTTTTTGCTTTTTCCATTTTGGTTAGTTTTAAGTTTGCCTACTCTTTGAATAGCTTTTTGGCTTCCGCTAGGATAATATCAAGTAGGCTATGTCTAAAACGAAGTCAAAAAAAAGACTTATAATTGTTGAAGCTAATCAAATTTAATAAAAAAAATTAGTTTACAAGAAAGTACCTATTATATGTGAAGAAGAAATGAATTCAAATAAAGATATTCATTACTTTCCGATACAGAAATAATGAGGTATTGATTTTAAAGGGCTTGGTTGAAATGAGGTACAAATAAGGTACACGGAATGAAAAATTTAATCTTTTGATTCCTTTTTATAAACTATTGCGATACTACATAATCTCTTTAAAATAAAGTGTGTTTTCTTTAAAAAAGTATTGCAAAGGTACCAATATTAATTGCAATGATATTCTAGTTTTTTAAAAGGAATTAAGAGTTATTGAAATACTATAGCAATGATTTATAGCTATAATTGCAATAGCATTGCAATGGTTTTGATACAAAAAATCAATTCTTAATTTATTTCGCAATTCTCAAAATAGTTTTTGTCTTTAATTATAGTTTCATCTAAAACTTCATCCTTTGGATTCTCACAGCATTTAGAATAGCCAATAACGCTACTCCAACATCAGCAAAAACGGCTTCCCACATCGTTGCTAAACCACCTGCGCCAAGAACCAAAACGATTGCTTTTACTGTAAATGCTAAACCGATATTTTGCCAAACAATTTTCTTTGTTTGTTTACCAA
>DBIH01000266.1 GCA_002296885.1 Flavobacterium sp. UBA807
GGTCCGAAAGACTGGCTGGTTAAATAAATAGTGTTTTTATCTAAGGTACTTAAATCGGCTTTTATCTTTCTGTCTAAGGAATCGACAGCAGCCAAAACCGCAATTATGGAAAATATCCCGATTGTTACACCCAACAAAGAAAGCATGGTTCGCAATTTGTTATTGCGCAGCGCATTCATGGCAAAAGCAAAACTTTCTTTGAGCAGTCTTAAATAAAGTAGCATTTAATGTTTTTTATGGAATTGTAAATTTCAATAAAAATAATGAAAATCACTACTTTTTTATTGAATGGTTTATTGGTGTAAAAAAATAAAAAAAAGTTACAAAAAAGTTCAAAATCTGAATCGAGTTGAGATTGAAAAAAACTACTTTTGCGACACATAACACAACTACACAATGAGCACTACAAAAGTAATCCAATCAGCACTGATTTCAGTGTTTTCAAAAGAGGGTTTAGAGCCCGTCGTTCGGAAGCTACACGAACAAAATGTAACGATTTATTCGACCGGAGGAACCGAAGAATTCATCAACAATTTAGGAATTCCTGTAGTTCCTGTTGAAGAAGTTACCTCTTATCCTTCCATTCTTGGCGGAAGAGTAAAAACCCTACATCCTAAAATCTTTGGTGGTATTCTCAATCGTCAGGAAAATGCAGGCGACATTCAGGAAATGATTGATTTCGAAATTCCACAGATTGATTTGGTGATTGTTGATTTGTATCCGTTTGAAAAAACCGTTGCTTCGGGAGCCAGCGAAGCCGATATTATTGAAAAAATTGACATTGGTGGAATTTCATTAATACGTGCAGCAGCTAAGAATTTTAAAGATACTGTAATTGTGGCTTCGGTAAATGAATATGCTACATTATTGGATTTTATTTCAAATCAAGATGGAGGAACAACTTTGGAGCAGCGAAAACTTTTGGCAACAAAAGCATTCCACGTTTCTTCACATTATGACACAGCGATTTTCAATTATTTCAATGAAGAGGATACGTATTACAAAACCAGTATTTCGGAAGGTCAGATTTTAAGGTATGGTGAAAACCCGCATCAGAAAGGATTTTTCTTTGGCGAATTTGATAAGATGTTCAGCAAATTACACGGTAAAGAGTTGTCATATAATAACTTGTTGGATGTTGATGCAGCTGTGAATCTGATTTTGGAATTCAAGAACAACCAGCCAACATTTGCAATTTTAAAGCATAACAATGCCTGCGGACTGGCGACAAGAAGCACTATGAAAGATGCCTATCTTGCTGCTTTAGCATGCGACTCAACTTCGGCTTTTGGCGGTGTTTTGATTGCTAATGGAAAAATTGATTCGGCGACAGCCAATGAAATAAATTCACTTTTCTGTGAAGTTGTGATCGCCCCGAAATTTGACGAAGAGGCAATTGCAATCTTATCTGAAAAGAAAAACAGAATTATTTTGGTGCAGCATGATGTTGAATTACCAAACAGTCAGGTCCGTACCTGTCTAAACGGATTATTAGTTCAGGACAGAAACAACATAACCGACTCAAAATCAGATTTAAATGTCGTTACCAATATGGTTCCGACTGATCAGGAAATCGATGATTTATTATTTGCATCAAAAATTTGTAAAAATACGAAATCAAACACCATTGTATTTGCAAAAAACAGTACATTAGTGGCATCGGGAACAGGTCAGACTTCACGTGTCGATGCACTGAAACAAGCGGTTGAAAAAGCAGCAACTTTTGGGTTTGATTTGAAAGGTGCGGTGATGGCAAGCGATGCTTTCTTCCCTTTTCCCGACTGCGTAGAATTAGCTCATAACGCAGGAATCACGGCTGTTATTCAGCCTGGAGGTTCGATAAAAGATGAGCTCAGCATTAATTTTTGTAATGAAAATAATGTTGCGATGGTATTTACAGGAACACGTCATTTTAAACATTAATTTGTTTACCTTTGTGCGTTAAAATTTTATAAACGTTAAACCCTAAAAAAACCTATGGGATTTTTTGATTTCATGACCGAGGACATTGCGATTGACCTTGGTACCGCAAACACTCTGATAATACACAACGACAAGGTTGTAATTGATAGCCCTTCAATTGTTGCACGTGACCGAATATCGGGGAAAATTATCGCTGTTGGGAAAGAAGCCAACATGATGCAGGGAAAAACCCATGAAAACATAAAAACCATACGTCCACTAAAAGACGGGGTTATCGCCGACTTTGATGCGTCTGAAAAAATGATTTCGATGTTCATCAAAAGCATTCCAGCCTTAAAGAAAAAAATGTTTACACCAGCATTGCGTATGGTGGTTTGTATTCCATCGGGAATTACCGAAGTGGAAATGCGTGCGGTTAAGGAAAGCTGTGAACGTGTAAACGGAAAAGAAGTTTATCTAATCCACGAACCAATGGCGGCAGCAATTGGTATTGGTATCGATATCATGCAGCCAAAAGGAAATATGATTGTTGATATCGGAGGTGGTACAACAGAAATTGCAGTTATCGCTTTAGGCGGTATCGTTTGTGACAAATCCGTGAAAATTGCCGGTGACGTTTTCACAAATGACATTGTTTACTACATGAGAACCCAACACAATTTATTTGTGGGTGAAAGCACTGCTGAGAAAATCAAAATTACCATCGGAGCGGCTACAGATGATTTGGAAACTCCACCAGATGACATGTCGGTTCAAGGTCGTGACCTTTTGACCGGAAAACCAAAACAGGTTGAAGTATCCTATAGAGAAATCGCAAAGGCCTTAGATAAATCAATACAGCGTATTGAAGATGCGATTATGGAAACCTTATCACAAACACCACCGGAATTAGCAGCTGATATTTATAATACCGGAATCTATCTTGCAGGTGGAGGTTCGATGTTGAGAGGTTTGGACAAACGTATTTCACAAAAAACCGACTTACCGGTTTACATCGCGGAAGATCCGTTGAGAGCGGTTGTTCGCGGAACGGGTATGGCACTTAAAAATATTCCGAAATTCAGAAGTATTTTAATTAAATAATTCGTCCCCAAACCAATTATTTTTTACCTTTATTTCGACGGATATTTATAACAAACTTTATACAGTTTAAAAATGCAGCAAATTTTTAATTTTATACTAAAAAACAGTAATCGCTTACTGTTTTTGCTGCTTTTGATACTATCCTTTTCGTTGACAATCCAGTCTCATTCCTATCATAAAAGTAAAATCATTAGCTCGGCTAATTTCTTTACCGGTGGGATTTATGAAAAGATAAACAGCGTTGATGAATATTTTGGATTGAGAAAACAAAACGAAGAACTGGCTCAGGAAAATGCCCGTTTGAAATCGATTTTATTCAACCTGAAAGACACTACAAAATTACCTGAAATAGACACCATCAAAGGCGTTAGAAAAACGGATATTATTGTCTCTAAGGTAATTCACAATTCTTACAGTATCCAAGAAAACTTCATTACAATTAATAACGGATCGGCATCGGGCATCAAACCAAATATGGGTGTCATCAACAGTGCCGGAATTGTGGGAATTGTGGACAACACTTCTAAAAATTTCGCAACTGTAATCAGTATTCTGAATGTCAATTCTAAAATCAATGCGAAGATTAAGAAATCAAATCACTTTGGTTCATTGGTTTGGAATGGAAAAAGTACCGGGTTTGTTCAGCTGATTGATGTGCCTCGTTTGGCAAGCGTTCGAAAAGGGGACACCATAGTTACCGGAGAACAATCAACCATCTTCCCGGAAAACATTGGTATCGGAACTATAGAAAGGGTTTATACTGATAATGAAACCAATTACTATACTTTGGATATTAAATTGTTTAATGACATGACCAACTTAGGCCATGTATATGTCATTAAAAACAAAGACGCCGAAGAAATTACGAATTTGGAAAACAAGAACAAGAAAGATGAATAGTGCCTTGTTGGGAAATATTGCCCGTTTCATACTGTTGCTTGCTGCACAGGTTTTGATATTCAACAGGGTTGACCTTTTTGGTTTTATCAATCCGTTTCCTTATGTTCTTTTCATCATTTTGTATCCCGTAAATGGTAACAAAACCGGGCTTTTAGTCTCTAGTTTTTTTCTGGGATTATTGATGGATATGTTTTGGAATTCTGGAGGTGTACATGCTGCCGCATGTGTAGTCCTTGCCTATTACAGACCGGCAATCTTTAAATTTTCATTCGGATTGAGTTATGAATACCAAACGGTTAAGCTAAACGATGTCTTGACACCAGAGCGGTTTTCATTCATACTAATTGCGGTCGTAATTCATCACTTTGTATTGTTTGTACTCGAGATTTTCAAAATTAGTTTCCTCTGGGATATTTTAGTACGAACCATTTTGAGTACTATTTTCACAATTATTACTTGCATCATTATCATCTATATAATCAAGCCGAGTAAACGATGAGAAAAGTTTTGCTGCCGACAATCATATTTATTTGTACAATTTTACTTGTATTAAGGCTTTTTTATCTTCAGGTTATCGATGATTCCTTAAAACTAAAATCAGATAACAATGCTATAAAAATTGCCTATGATTATCCTGAACGAGGTTATATTTATGACCGGAATGGCAAGCTATTGGTAGCCAATCAGCCTTCTTATGACATCATGGTAATTCCGAAAGATGTCAAAGATTTGGATACAACCGAATTCTGTTCGTTATTAAAAATCACCAAAGAAGATTTCCTAAAGAAAATGGCTAAGGCAAGAGTCTACAGTCCAAGGCTTCCATCTGTATTCCTGTCACAACTTAACAAAAAAGAATATGCAGGTTTTCAGGAAATTGAAAGAAAATTTGTTGGCTTTTATATACAGAAAAGAGCTTTAAGAGATTATCAGGTAGCTTATGGCGCCAATGTTTTTGGTTTTATAACTCAGGTTAACGATAAAATAATCCAGAAAAATAAATATTACAACAGTGGTGATTTGATTGGCCGCCAGGGTGTTGAAGAAAGTTATGAAGATGTTTTACGTGGCGTAAAAGGTGTAAAATACATTCAGAAGGACAAATATAACCGTGAAATTGGTTCTTACAAAGAAGGAAAATTTGATACCATCGCCGTTCAGGGAAAAGACATTACGCTTTCCATCGATGCTGATCTTCAAAAGTACGGCGAAGAACTTATGATCAATAAGCGCGGTGGAATTGTAGCTATTGAACCTAAAACGGGAGAGATTTTAGCTTTGGTAACTGCCCCTTCATACGATCCGGCAATTCTTGTGGGCAGGGAACGTTCCAAAAATTATACGATGCTCTACCACGACTCTATTGCAAAACCTTTATACGATAGAGGTTTGCTGGCAGAATATACTCCAGGTTCCCCGTTTAAAATATTAACCGGTTTAGTGGCGCTTCAGGAAGGTGCCATTGATGAGAATTTTACAACTTTCTGTCATCACGGATTTAGTTATGCTCCCGGACGTTTTATGAAGTGTCACTGTCACGGAGGTGCTATGCAGCTCCATCGCGGAATATACGAATCGTGCAATACCTTCTTTTCGACATCTTACATGCGAACCATTGACAAATTCAATAACCCGCCAAAAGGAGTAGATGTTTGGAGTAATCACTTAAAAAGTTTTGGACTTGGACAATTCATGGGTTATGATTTACCTACGGGGCGTAAAGGGAAAATTCCAACATCCAAAACCTATAAAAAAATGTATCCGGGTTGGGGTTGGTCAAGTAGAACCATTGTATCCAATGCCATTGGACAGGGAGAGGTTTTAATGACGCCAATCCAGTTAGCCAATATGATTGCTACTGTTGCGAACAGAGGTTATTATTATACGCCGCATATTATCAAGAAAATCAAGGGCACTCCTATTGATAAGCGATTTACAACAAAACATGTAACAACCATCGACAGGAAATATTTTGAGCCTATGATTAGTGGTTTGTTTGACGTGTATAATTTTGGAACAGCTCACGGACTAAATGTTGAAGGCATTGATATTTGCGGTAAGACCGGAACGGCCGAGAACTTTGCCAAAATAAATGGTAAAAGAGTCAAGCTTCAGGATCACTCTATATTTGTAGCTTTTGCTCCGAAAGACAATCCAAAAATTGCCATTGCAGTATTTGTAGAAAATGGATATTGGGGTGCTCGTTGGGCAGGACCAATTACAAGTTTGATGATTGAAAAATACATCAAGAAGAAAATTACCAGAACCGATTTAGAAAAACGAATGCTTGAAGGAAGTCTTCAGGGAGAATACAATAAGTATTATGCAAAACCTATTGTAGATACATTGATTAAATCGAAAGTTGATGATAGCAAACTCAAACTCGAAATCAAACCGGAAGTTAAGGCGGAAAAAACTGAAGTAAAAGAACCTGAGCAACCAGACAATTAAAAAGAAAATGAAAAATCAAAGTGTAACAAATAATCTTGACTGGATGAGTGTTGCCATCTATATCGTCTTGGTGATATTAGGTTGGCTTAACATTTATTCGTCTTCATTATCTTCTGTTGCTGATGAAACTTCGATTTTTGATTTTACCCAAATTTATGGTAAGCAATTTATGTTTATCATACTTTCCATTCCGTTAATATTCATCGTTATGTCTGTTGACGGGAAGTTTTATGAGAAATTTTCCAGTGTGATTTATGTCATTGGTTTGCTTTCGCTGGCGGGTTTGTTTGTATTTGGAAAAACCATTAAGGGTCAGGCCAACTGGTACTCCTTTGGTTCCTTTGGCTTACAACCTTCTGAATTTGTAAAAGCATCTACAGCATTGGCTTTAGCCAAATACCTAAGCGATGTACAGGTCAACCTCAAGGATATGAATCGGCAGGTTCAGGCCTTAGGAATCTTATTTCTGCCCATACTTTTGATTATCCCACACGATCCAGGTAGTGCTTTGATATATAGCGTTTTCATTTTGGTCCTTTATCGTGAAGGCTTACCTGCCTGGTATGTATGGACTGGCTTTATTGCTTTGGTTTTATTCGTCCTGGCTTTGATTATAAAGCCATTAATACTAACCATTATTGCACTTTTTGTAATTATCTTTATTTATTACAGAAGCAGGATTATTAACCGAAACTGGATCTTGAGTTCCATTATTTTTGTGATGATTGGTGGATTTGTTTTCTCTGTTGATTATGTCTTTACCAACGTATTCCAACAGCATCATCGTGACCGTTTCAATATTCTTTTGGGAAAAGAAGTCGATATGAAAGGTATCGGATACAACACCAACCAATCAGAAATTGCTATTGGATCAGGTGGCTGGTTTGGAAAGGGATATCTTGAAGGAACGCAAACCAAGGGTGGGTTTGTTCCAGAGCAGCATACCGATTATATTTTTACAACTGTTGGTGAAGAATGGGGATTTGTAGGCTGTTTGTTTGTAATGGCACTTTTTGTCTTATTGATTATGCGGATTATTTATCTGGCAGAACGGCAGAAGACTAAGTTTAGCCGAGTCTATGGCTATTGTGTTGCCGGAATCTTATTCATTCACTTTTTTGTAAACATTGCCATGGTAGCGGGTATTTTCCCTACGATTGGTGTTCCGCTTCCATTCTTCTCATATGGAGGTTCCGGATTATGGGGTTTTACCATTCTTTTGTTTATTTTCCTCAAAATGGATGCGAACAAAGTAAATGAATGGTAATCACAAATTAAAAATTTCAACTGGTTTTCATAACTAATAATTTCTATTTAATTTTGCTTCTCCTAAAAACAGAAAATTATGAAGCTAAGAATCATTACATTACTTTTCCTTGTGAAAATTGCTCCGGCAATAGCACAAACGGAAACCAACACAAAACCTGTTGATACCATTGCATTAAAAACTGTAGGCATTGAAACGGTTACCAAAGAAAATACAACTCCTGCACTTACCGAGCAACAAGTTGCTGACATTCAAAAAAGCACATTAGAAAATCAAAAGGAAGCGGAAAGGATAAAAGCAAAAGCCGAAGCTGACGCAAAAGCATTAGAAAAAGAACAAAAGAAATTAGAAAAGGAAAAAAGGCGTTTCGAAAGAGAACAAGACAGAATTGCCGATGCAGAAAAAGACGTCATCAAAACCAAAGAAAAGATTGTCAGGGAAAAAGAAAGGCTTGATAAAATGAATTCCAGATTAGAAAAGGATAAACGAAAAGGAAAGCTTACTGATATTGAAATTGAAAAGGAAAACATCAAAATCAGCAAACAACAAATCGAAATAAAAGAACTTCAGGAAGATCTTGATAAAGCCGAAAAGAAACTTAATAAATTAAGAAATTAATAAAAGAAAAAGCCATCCAAATTTGGATGGCTTTTCTTTTGAAATTATAATATCAGATTACGATTTTACTAATTTTTCCTTCTTTACTTTTGAAGTCAGACCTTTGCTATTCTCTGTTTGCAAATCATTTAAAATATGAATTGCTTCTTCGATATAAATATCTTTTGACAAACTTTCATGCCATCTGTCTCTTTTCTCTTTTAACACTGAATCTTTATTTGTCTGCTCAATTTCATATGGAAGTGACTTGAATACAAATGCATTTTTATAATCAATAATTGGTTTGTATTTTTTGTTTTTATCGTCTAATGCTTTTTGTTCTGCTTTGAATTTGTCTATGTTTAAGCTATAAACATTTTCTTTATTACGCTCGTCAAGCCATTTAGCATTGTCATCTATAAGATTCATCTGTGCATTGTTGCTCATTCTTTCGCGGCTTTTTGCTATAGCTAAATCAAAGTTGTTTTGTTTGTCCCAAACTTTGTAATCAGCGGCATCAATTTTATCCCATGGCATTGCATTATCAATATCTTTTTCTCCCATTTTCAGGTAAGAATATTTGTCCGGAATGGCAATGTCGCTTTTCACACCTTCCAACTGTGTTGAGCCGCCATTTATTCTGTAGAATTTTTGAGTTGTTGTTTTCAAAGCTCCCAGGTCACCATAAGTACTTCCACGAACAAATTGATTTAAATCGATTACATTCTGAACAGTTCCTTTTCCATAGGATTGTTTGCTTCCGATGATTACACCTCTCTTATAATCCTGAATTGCCGCTGCCAGAATCTCTGAAGCTGAAGCAGAGAATTCATTAATCATAACAACAAGTGGTCCGTCCCATTCAATTTTTGGATCCTTGTCATATAGAACTTCTTTTTTTCCGGCAGCCGATTTAATCTGCACAATTGGCCCCTGATCGATAAATAATCCGGCAATATCAACCACAGTTTTTAAAGAACCACCACCATTATCTCTAACATCCATTATGATTCCCTGAACGCCTTCTTTTTTCAAACGCTCCACTTCAAGTGCCACATCTTTTCCGGCGTCACGACTGTTTTGGTCTTCAAAATCGATATAGAATTTTGGCAGATAAATAATTCCATATTTATATCCATCTTTCTCAACAACACTTGATTTTACATAGGTTTCTTCGATTTCAACTTCATCGCGAACAATCTTAATTACTTTTATTGTTCCGTCCTGTTTTTTTACTGTTAAACTAACTTCTGTCCCTTTCGGGCCTTTTATTTTCTTAACAACATCATCCAATCGCATCCCCACAACATCAACCGGTTCACCACCTGCCTGAGCTACTTTTAAAACGATATCTCCCGATTCTAATTGTTTTCCTCTCCATGCTGGTCCGCCGGAAATTAATTCTGTAATTTCGGTAAAATCATTTTTCTTTTGCAGTCGGGCTCCGATTCCTTCTAATTTACCGCTGATGCTCATATCAAATTTCTCTTTTTCGCTTGCCCCGAAATACGAAGTATGGGGATCAAAACGTGAAGCAATAGCGTTTAGGAATATTGAGAACCAGTCTTCTCTGTCTAAATCTTTAATAAAATTAAAATTATCATTTAACGAATTCAGAGTACTTTCTCTTGTTTCCTTTTCTAATTGCTCATAGGTTTTTGGGGCCTGGTTTTTCTTTTTCTCTATTTCGGCAATAAATTTCTTTTCACCCTCATCAGTAAGGTTTTCCCCTTGACTCTCTCTATAATCCTTTAACTTTTCTTCTAAGGTTTTATTCTTGTCTTTTGCTAAATCTTCTTCCAGCTTTTGCTTTTCTACTAATGACGATAACGCAGAAAGTTTAACCTGCAAACGCCATCTTTCCTTTAATTCTTCAGTATTCTTGGCAAATGGTAATTTTTCATAATCCGTATTGATGGATTCATTCTTTTTGTAATCGAAAGGTTTTGCCAGTGCTAATTTGTAGTATTCTTTGCTCTCTTCCATTCGTTTCATTAAACGGTTGTAAGTCAAATCAAAGAAAGTCAAATCCTTGTTTATGATTTGATCATCAATCTGAGTTTCATATTTGGCAAACTCATCAATATCTGATTGCAAAAAGAAACGTTTAGAAGGGTCTAATGCATTCAGATAATCTTTATAAACTCCTTTTGAAAAAGTATCATCAATTTTTGCCGGATTGTAATGCCCTTTCTCAATGACAAAAGTTAGCAATTCAAGCAACATTTTATCTTTTTCCGGATCGGAGTCTTGTTTTCCATTCGTAAAACTCCTTATTGCTTTTTCTATTGGTACAAAACTCAAAAGCGCCAAAGATAAGGCGCCAATTACCATTAGCATTTTATAGTTCCTTTTCATATATAAAATTATTTTATTCATTAATTATTGGTCTAAAGTAAACAAAAAACGATGCCAAGCCTTTCTCATTCAGATAAATTTTTGTTAAAAAGCAACATTATCACTGCTTTGCAGGGCACATTGGTTCAAAGTTATAAAAATGTATCTTATGAAATCTTAAAAATAGTTTAATTTTGTCTGCAGATAAGACGCACAAAAACTGTGCTGGTTACATAATTTCAAAAAATGAGTAAACCTACCATTTTAGTTACCAATGACGACGGAATAAATGCTCCGGGAATCCGCGCCCTTATTGCCGTTATGGCTGAAATTGGAAATGTTGTCGTTGTCGCGCCTGACAGTCCGCAAAGTGCCATGGGACATGCAATAACTATAAACAGTACATTATATCTGAACAGAATTTCCGTTGAAAATGCTGTAATTACTGAATACAGTTGCTCAGGAACTCCGGTAGATTGTGTAAAATTAGCGGTCAATGAAATTTTGAAAAAGAAACCCGATTTGTGTGTTTCGGGTGTCAATCACGGTTCAAATTCTTCGATTAATGTGATTTATTCGGGAACGATGAGTGCCGCTGTTGAGGCCGGAATAGAAGGAATTCCGGCTATTGGTTTTTCCTTATTGGATTATGACTGGAATGCCGATTTTGAGCAGATAAAACCATTTATCAAAAAAATTGCTTTGGAAGTTTTGGCAAAAAAACTACCCGAAGGTACTATTTTGAATGTGAATTTCCCAAAGCTTAAAGAAAAGGAAATTAAAGGAATAAAAATTTGTCGTCAGGCGAAAGCCATTTGGGCGGAAAAATTTGACAAACGAAAAACGCCTTATGGCAAAGATTATTATTGGCTGACCGGTGAATTTGTAAATCAGGACAAAGGCGAAGATACCGATGAATGGGCGCTTTCAAATGGTTACATTTCGATAGTTCCTGTACAATTTGATTTGACAGCACATCATGCCATTCAGTATTTAAATTCATGGGATTTTTAAATTTATATTGATGGCACGAGCGTTAGCGACTGCATTTTTTTCAATAAAATAAACAAGCAAAAATGAAGTATTATATCATTGCCGGCGAAGCATCGGGCGATTTACATGGTTCGAATTTGATGAAAGCTCTTTATAAAGAAGATGCTGATGCAGATATCCGGTTTTGGGGTGGTGATTTGATGCAGAACGTTGGCGGAACTTTGGTAAAACACTATCGCGATTTGGCATTTATGGGTTTTGCGGAAGTTGTAATGAATCTTAAAACCATCCTGAATAACATCAAATTCTGCAAAGCCGACATCGAAAAATTCAATCCCGATGTAATTATCTTTATTGATTATCCCGGCTTTAATATGCGCATTGCAAAATGGGCAAAATTAAAAGGAATAAAAACACACTATTATATTGCACCTCAGATTTGGGCGTGGAAAGAAAACCGAATCAAAGCGGTAAAGAGAGATTTCGACAAACTGTTTGTAATCCTTCCATTTGAAAAAGACTTTTTTGAAGTCAAGCATCATTTCCCAGTTGAATTTGTCGGGCATCCATTAATTGACGCCATTCATAACCGAACGAAAACGAATGAAGTTTCTTTTCGAAAAGAAAATAATTTAAACGACAAACCAATCATCGCTATTCTTCCCGGAAGCCGAAAGCAGGAAATTTCAAAAATGTTGAGTGTCATGTTGAGCATTGTTCCCGATTTTCCGGATCATCAGTTTGTAATTGCCGGTGCTCCAAGTCAGGAATACCATTTTTATGAGCAATTCCTAATCAATAAAAATGTGAAATTTGTTTCTAATAAAACTTATGATTTACTGAGCATTGCAACCGCTGCCTTGGTTACCTCAGGAACTGCAACTTTAGAAACCGCCTTGTTTAAGGTTCCTGAAGTTGTTTGTTATAAAGGAAGCTGGACGTCCTATCAAATAGCCAAAAGAATCATTACACTAAAATATATTTCGCTGGTGAATTTAATCATGGATGAGGAAGTCGTAACCGAACTTATCCAGGAAAAATTTAATTCCAAAAACCTGAAAAAAGAGCTCTCAAAATTACTGGATGAAAATCACAGAAAAGCTTTGTTGAAAAAATACGATGATTTGGAAAGCAAACTTGGTGGTATCGGTGCCAGTGAAAAAACAGCAAAAATAATCGCCAAAGTGTTAAAAAGTTTGGATTAAGTGCATAAAGCTCTATATTTGTAAGCTAAACTTTCTGAATGAGAAACCTATTTAAAATAGCTTTGTTTTTAATTGTATGTTGTGGCAGTTCTTCTGCTTCAAATACAATGAGCGTTGTTGTTTTAAATAAAATTCACTCCAATATTGCCATAGTATTCAATACAGATCCCAACAAAAAAGATACTAAAAACAGAGCAATCCTTAATACTAAAAATGCTACTGATATTATCATTGAAGACGACACCGATAGTTATCTGGCTGAACAACTCATCAATGTTGCTTCTGATAATTTAGGTACTCGCTATCGAAGTGGAGGAACAACTAAAGATGGTTTTGATTGTTCGGGTTTGATGTATTCCACTTTCAGGAAATTCGACATTACACTTCCTCGCTCTTCTTATGAAATGGCAGAAACCGGAACGGTAATCGACCCAGAAAATGCAAAAAAAGGCGATTTGATTTTCTTTATAAACAGAGGTCAAAAAAGAATTAATCATGTTGGGATGGTTGTTGAAGTAAATGGTGATGAAATCAAATTCATTCATTCTTCAACAAATGGTGGCGTAATAATTTCTTCGCTCAAGGAACCTTATTACGAAAGAACATTCAAGCAGATTAACAGGGTTATCGCAGAAGAATAAACTCCTCCTCACAATTATCTGAATTTTTGCGTAATTGAATTTATGTGAAAATTTTACAATTCCCCTTAACGAGAATTTTTATCGGATTCTTATTTGGGCTAATTCTTTTCAGAATCTTAAGCCCGAACAATATCTTTGTGCTTTTTGGTTTAGTCCTCAGCACTATAGGATTATCATTATCGTTTTTTTTCAGCCAGAAAAAAAGATCATTCAAAATTATTTTTGGAATTTTTGTTTTTCTGACTTCCATCCTTACCGGAATAACAACAGGAATAATCCACAAGGAAACTAACCGTTCAAGACATTACATCAATCAGATTACAGATTATGAAAAAGTCCATTTTCTGGATTTGCTTTTGGAAGAAAAACTGAAAAGCTCACCAAAAAGCAAACGATATCTATGCATTGTAAAAGAACTTGATGGAAAACAGAGTTTTGGAAATGTGATTCTCAATATTTCAAAAGAGACATCAATTAAAAGTTTAAAAATCGGAACTCATTTGCAAGTAACCGGATTCATTTTAAAAAACAAAAATCCTTCTAATCCGAATCTTTTTGACTATGGTAGATATCTTGAAAATCAGGAAATTTATGCTCAGGTTTATGCTAAGCAAATTACTGTTGGAAAATATGACGCCGGTTTATGGGCTGGTTTTTCAAATTTCAGGCAAAATATTATTTCAAATTTAGAGCATTCCAATATTTCAAAAGATGAACTGAATGTCCTTAATGCATTGATTCTTGGTCAACAACAGGATATCTCCCCAGAGGTTCTGAAAGACTATCAGTATGCCGGGGCTGTACATGTTTTATCGGTTTCGGGCTTGCATGTTGGCTTCATTATGTTGTTTATTACCCTTTTGCTCAAGCCGATTGGTAACTCAAGAAAAGGTTCATTGCTCAAATTATGCATCGTAATTTTGTCTCTTTGTGCATTTGCGGTCTTAACAGGATTGTCTGCTTCGATTGTTCGTTCGGCAACCATGTTTTCATTTTTGGCGATTGGAACTCATCTTAGAAGAACGACTAACATTTATCACACATTGTTAGTCTCAATGCTTTTGATTCTGTTATTCAAACCATCGTTCTTGTATGATGTCGGGTTTCAGTTAAGTTATCTTGCTTTGTTTTTTATCCTTTGGCTTCAACCAATCCTATCTGAAATTTGGCAGCCAAAGAATAAAATCATAAGATACTTTTGGGACATTATTACAGTTTCATTCGCAGCACAAATTGGCGCGATGCCATTAAGCATCTATTACTTCCATCAATTTCCGGGGTTATTTTTTGTAACTAATTTGCTGATTCTCCCATTACTTGGAGTCATCATGGCTGCTGGTGTCATTGCAATTTTGATAGCAATGTTTGGCACTGTTCCATTTTATATCGCCAAAGCTATCGAGTTTTTAATACGATTTCTAAATGCAATAATCCATTGGGTTGCTTCATTAAATGATTTCATTATAAAAGATATTTCATTCACAGCAGAAATGTTATGGAGCTCCTACATTGCAATTATCCTTATCATTCTTTGGGTAAAGAATCCAAAGTTTAAACAGCTTGTTTTTGCTTTCTCAGGAATTCTTCTATTTCAGGCAATAATCATTTTTCAGAAAAAAGAAGTGCTGAACGAGGAAGAATTAATTATTTTCAATTGCAGAAAAAAAACCATAATAACCGAACGAACTGGTGATGATGTTACAATTTACAGCAACGACAGCATTTTGGAAAACATCAGTAATAATCAGCTTATACAATCATATTTAATTGGAAATTTTTGTCATATAGATGCTAAGAAATCGTTGCGGAATCTAATGTATTTCAAGAATCAAAAATTATTAATCATTGATAGTTCCGGCATTTATACAAAAGAAATCAAACCAGACATTTTATTGATTATTCAATCCCCGAAGCTAAATATGCAGCGTTTACTCAAAACCTACAAACCAAAACAAATCATTGCTGATGGTTCCAATTTTAAGAGTTATGTGAGGATTTGGGAGGCTACCTGCCGTAAAGAAAAAATCCCTTTTCATTACACCAATGAAAAGGGATTTTATAAGATTTAATTTTGTTGAATTAAGACTTCTTATTGTTTGCCAGAATCTGATCTGCAGCAGCTAACCAGGCAGAAGGACCACCGGCTAAATAGCCTGTGCTTCCTATTTTTTCAAGATTAATTTTCCCATCTTTTTTGCTTGCGTTTACAAACCAAACTGTTGGATACCCTTGAACCATAAAGGTTTGTTGTAATTCCATATTCTGTCTTTGAATTTCCGGTAATTGAGGTGTTCTTCTTGGGAAATCAAGTTCAACCAGAACCACATTCTCCTTTGCCCATTTTGCAAATTCAGGGGTTTTGAAAACTTCATTTTGCAAACGCATGCACCAACCGCACCAGTCACTGCCTGTAAAAAATAAGAACAATGGCTTTTTAGTTTTTTTTGAAATTTCCATGGCCTTATTCATATCGGTTTGCCAAGTTAGCTCTTGAGCCTGTATTGTTAATGAGCCAAGGACTAAGAATAAAGTAATTGCTATTTTTTTCATTGTGATATTTTTTTCAAATATAGCGATTTGCACTTATACGAAGAATTAATTTTTCCTTAATTATGGCATTTAGAATAAATTATGGAAATTTCTATTTTACTTCCTGCATTAATTTTTTCAATATAGGAGATGCAACGATTAGAACAATTCCTGCTACTAACGCATAAATAGCCAATTGATAGTAACCATCTGTGTAGGATTGCAGTTTAGACAATAAAGTCGTCCCTGTATTGGATTCTGAAATTTCAGCTCCTAATTTTCCTGCTGCCCATTGACCGAACGCACTTGCCAAAAACCATAATCCCATCATCATCCCAAATAACTTTTTTGGTGACAATTTAGTAATGATTGACATTCCTATCGGACCGAGACAAAGCTCACCAATAGTAGTAACAAAATATGCAAATGTGAATACGTTTAATGATGTTATCCCATCAACATTGGCAAAAAACTTGGTGTAATAAAAAATATAAAATGAAGCAGATAAGAATAGAAATCCAATTCCGAATTTGATTAAAGTGTTCGGTTCAATTTTCTTTCTTGCCATCCATAACCAAAGTAATCCAATTAAAGGACTTAATATTATTACAAATAAGGTATTTGAGCTGTTGTTGACCGCATTTGGGTCAATAGTAAACCCTAATAAATCACTGCGCAAATTATCTTTTGCAAATAGCGATAGCGAACCACCGCTCTGTTCGTAAATGGCATTGAACACAAAGTAAAAAAAGATAAAAACAAAGGCTGCCAGTAATTTTTTCTTGGCGCTGGCACCAACGATTTTCATTACTTCATAACCAAAATAGATAATAGCAATGGCACCGATTGTATACATAAAATAATCAGTGTAGTCGGTGTTTTTAACCATGATAAAAATGAATGGTATGCTCAATAAGGAGCAAACATAAACTGCAATTTCTTTGAATTTACGTTTCGAGGCAGGAAGTTCTAATAGCGGAGATTGCCCGATTGGCCCAAGATATTTTTTAGTAAATAAGAATGTTATCAATCCTAACGCCATCACAACAGCAGCGGACAAGAAACATAATTGCCATGAATAATATTTACCTAAATAAATACACAAAATTCCACCAAAGAAACCTCCAACATTGATACCTGCATAAAAGAGACCGTAACCCGCATCTCTTCTTGGGTCATCTTCATGATACAATTCACCTACCATTGAAGAAATATTAGGCTTAAAAAAACCGGTTCCGATAATTGAAAAAGCTAAACCATAATAAAACAAATGCTGAGGAGCAAAAGCAATTAATAAATTACCTAAAATCATGATAACTCCTCCAAAGAACAATGATTTCCTAAAACCTAAAATCTTATCGGCAAAGATTCCCCCAATAAAAGTAAAGGCGTATACAAATGCTTGAATGGCTCCATATTGAAGGTTCGCGGCAGTCTCTTTTAAGAGTAATTGGTCTACCATAAAAAAAGTAAGTACACCTCGCATTCCGTAAAAACAGAAACGCTCCCACATTTCAACGGTAAATAAATACCATAATTGTTTTGGGTATTTTCCTTCGAAGTTTTGAATTTGCTCTAAAGTCAGATTTTGTTCCATATATGTTTAAAATTAAAAACCTCCAATGATTCTTGGAGGTTTGAAAGATATAAAAATATTTTTTAATAATTTTAGTGAACGCCGTGCATCATCTTTTTCAGTTTTGGTGAAATCAATGCTAAGATAACTCCGGCAATACCACATAATACTACAAATACCATAAAGAATTGATATAAATTATGAATTTCAAATCCGGCGAAAACAGGGTAATGATCACTAATCTGATTATCAGCTAAAGCTTTTAATTGCTCAGCTGTCGGAACAATTTTTTTATCAAGGACGCCTTGCAAATCAACTCCTAGTTCAGAAGCTTTTTTGAATTTATCTCCGGTAGCCGGTAATATCGAACCTAAAGTTCCAGCCAAAGCATATCCGGCAGCATTTGCAATAAAGAACACACCATAAAGTAAAGAAGAGAAACGTTTTGGCGATAATTTACCCACTAGTGAAAGTCCGATTGGCGAAAGGCAAAGTTCTCCACAGGTTTGAATAAGATATAATAAAATCAACCATTTAACTGCAAGCATTCCGCTTGTACCTAAATCTTTTACATTATTAGCAATGATAAAATAACTCAACGCAATCAGTAATAATCCCATTGCCTGCTTGAATGTTGATACCGGTTCTTTTCCTGCTGCCCTCATTTTGTCCCACAACATACTAAACGGAACTGCCAATGCAACAACGAATAATCCGTTGAAAATTTGTACCATCGATGGTGGCATATTCCAGCCGAAGAAGTTACGATCTGTTTGATTATCCGCGATAAAAGTTAATGAAGAACCTGCCTGTTCAAAGGCAGCCCAAAAGAAAATTACAAAGAAAGAGAAGATATAAATAACCAATATACGGTCTCTTTCGATTTTGGTAATCGATGAATCCATGATAATCAAGCTCGCCAAGGCAATCCCAATTGAGTAAATAATCGGATAGATAATTCCTTTGATTAAGGTACCTACTTCAACATTGCTTACAGCAAATTCACCCACAAACAGATAACGGAATACAAAGAACAACACCACAAAAATCACGGTTGAGATCCCTATAGCTTTTGAACTGAAATGAGCGGTTTGTGCCTCTCCCTCTTCAAAATCATCGGCTGTATTGTGTTTTGGCAAACCGCCTATTGGACGACCTTCCGGAGTTCTTACATATTTATTTTTAAGAAATAAAAACACTAATGTTCCTATAACCATTGCGGTAGAAGCCGCAAGGAATCCCCATTTAAATGCATGGATGTCACGGATTCCGTCAGCACTTTTAACGTCGCCAACAATTGGGCAGATTAGCTGTCCTAAGAAAGCTCCTAAGTTGATTCCCATATAGAAAATGGTAAAAGCCGAGTCCAATTTGGATTTTTCCTGCTTTGGATAAAGGCTTCCAACCATTGAGGATATGTTTGGCTTAAAGAAACCATTACCAAAAATGATTACCACAAGCGCCAACCACATCAGGCTTTTTGCCGAGGCCAAATTACCGTCAAAAGTACTGGCACTCATAAAAAGTAAAAACTGTCCTATGGCCATTAAACTTCCGCCAATCAGGATACAGTTACGGTTTCCTAAGTATCTGTCGGAAATGAATCCCCCCAACATTGGAGTTAGGTAGCAAAGTGCCAGGAATCCCCCATATATAATTGAGGAATCTTCCTCTTTCATCATTAAGGAATTTACCAGGAAAAGCGTTAACAAAGCCCGCATTCCGTAGAAGTTGAACCTTTCCCACATTTCCGTCCCGAATAATACCCAAAGTCCTTTTGGATGTTGTGTTTTTACAGCTGTTTCACTCATGTTTTTTGTTTTAGTTTGGTAATGATTAATTGTCGTTCTCTTAATAAAAACTGTCAATTTTAGTGAAAAAAATACAATTAACAGCACTTTTTTTCTGTTAAATGCAGTATTGATGATTTAT
>DBIH01000094.1 GCA_002296885.1 Flavobacterium sp. UBA807
GATATTCCGTCATTACCTATATCTCCGGGTGTTTGAACATAAATGGTTGGGTCAATCGAGTACCAGTTTAATTTGGCTCTTTTATACCCATAATTAAAACCAACATCTGTGGCTCCAAAATCATCGTAATCCGTAGTACCTGATTGCCATTTAGGTGTAGAAGACAAACTCCAAGACTGAGCAGAACGCATATCAATAGTAGTCTGCGAACCTTCAAAATCATCTACATAAACGGTAGATTCGCCTTCGAATGCATCGTTCTTTGAGGAGCCCGGTTTTAAAAAAGCCATCTCTCCACGTAATGAGAAATTAGAAGCAACATCGGTATCAACATTTGGAAGTTTATTTACCATTCTGGTTAAGAAAGGAACTTCAGTCGAGTAATTCGCATTAAATCCAAAAATAGTATTGTTTACCGACTCCTGACCATAATTTGATTTACTTGTAAGCGGTCTTTCTGTCATTTTGATAAACGTCGCGCCAAGTAATAATTTATCTGAAAATTTGTGCTCGATATTGAAGCCCATAAACCTTCTGGTCTGTTGTCCAAAAGTTGAATTGTTTTCTACGGATACCTGAATTGGTGTATTTGAAGCTGCCAATGAAGGATCAAGAATCTGCACTCTACCTGCCTGATAGTTTACACTGTAATCAATTCCTTCCTGAAGCACTCTTCCTCCTGCTGTCACCACAACAGAACCTCTTGGTACGTTGTAGGCTCCAATTGGAATCCCGTCCCCTCCTGTAGATTTAAATCTTCCTTTTAACTGGAACTTGTTTTTATCTGCATCTTGTAGAGCCGCTGCCTGCGTATTGGCATACATACTTCTGAAAACATATTTCTGTTGGTTTGCATTATAAGGGCCATTATAATAATCTCCTGAATCTGTCGGTAATTTTAATTTATCATAAAGCAACTTACCAAACGGCTCAACAGTGGTAAAAATGATTCGTCCGTTTTGTTGATCGACTGTTAATCCCGGAAGAAAATCAAAAAACCCATCACCCCCAACCTGAGGGTCATTGTTATAGTTTAATCGGTCAACATTAAAAACTTTTAATAATGGTGTTTGAGTTACCAAATCATCCTCTGATACCGGTGGGCTTGTTGGGAATGGTGTTCCAGCTACCGGATTTATGTAATTAAGTGGGGACGGATCTGTGTATAAGATGTTGAATTTGAAATCTTCTGGCTTTAACTGATAAGCCCCCTGAATCTGATAAATGTTTTTCATCATCAGATTCCAAATTGGTTTTTGAACATTCGTCAGGTTACTTTTCAGCATTTTCAAGATCAAACTTTGTGTCGATACTTCTGTAGTTGAAGATGTTCCTCCGTCTGTAATTACTGTAGAATCAACACCGTCTGTTCCAAATTCCCCTACCTGGTATACATCATCACCAACTGTATATTGATAGGCAACAGCTAATACTTCATCATTAGACAAACGCTGTTGTAAGGATATATAACCCAACTGAGGGTTGAATGTGTATTCATTAGCCGATAATTTTCTGGCGTTTTCTAACTTAGAATAATCTGTTCCTTCATCAACGGCATTATTAAAACCGGCACTTGAAGTTACAATATCTCTAATATTCGAATTTAATAATCCGCCGCCGGTAACTATTAACGCCGGGTCATATTGGTTGTTTTTGTTATCTGTTGGAGTGTCTGTTGGTGTTGTCAAAAAGAATCCCGGATTTGATACAGTAGAAACAGCAACAGTTTGACTATCAGTCAAACCTGTTAATCTTGCTTCTCCTAAATCCTGAAGCGCAATAATGTTTCTCAAGTTATTATTCGTAGTACTAACCCGGTTTTGCCTGTTCGTAACCCAAACTTCAAGTCGGGTAATCTGAACCCTGCTTCGGATTACGGGATAGTTTTTCAAGGCTTCATCATACTTATTCCTAAAATATTGCGATAAGAAAAAGTGTCTGTCTGAGTCGTAATCAAGCGCAAACATCTGAAAATCCTGAATGGTTCCTCCTCCTTGTGCCGTTACTGATTTTGTTTGTGATTTTTGTTCCGAGAAAACTCCGGTTACTGTTGTTTTTCCAAATTGTAATTGCGCTTTAACCCCAAACAAACTCTGCGCTCCACGAATCAGTGAGTTGGTCAATGGCATGCTCACATTTCCTACTTCCAGCTTTTGAACGATATCATCTTCGCCGGGCGCATATTCTAATTTTATAAGATTTTGGAAAGCAAAGGTAGACTGTGTGTCATAGTTAGCGTTAACCGATAATCGGGTACCAACTTTCCCGTTCAAACTCATGCTGATTCTCTGATCAAAATCAAACGAAGTCTGCGATCGGTTTCTTGGTGAAAAAGCGGGATTATCCTGTTTGGTATAACGTCCTCCCAAATCCATTTCTACTGAACCAGTAGGTTTCACATCGATAGTATTAGAACCAAAAATGGTCTCAAAAAAACCTGAGTTCACATAATACCTTGGTAATAAATCTTTTTTCTTAGCATCGGCACCATCTTTTTTCCCGTCAATTGCATCTGATTTCTCTTTATAATATTTACGCATCGATTCCTGAAGAACTAATTTTTCATATTCTTCCGGGGTTAAAATAATCGGATAATTGATATTAAAACCATCAAACGTTTTGGTGAGGATATAGCGATTCGATGCTGCATCATAGGCATATGCATTTACAATACTGTTAGGGTCTTTAATTTCAAGATGCCCTGTTGAATAGCCTGTTGGCTCTTGTTCTGTCGGCGGTGGTGTGGTCGGAGTCACCTGTGAAAATGCAGCCGCACTAAGCAACAAAAGCATCCCAAAAAGTAACTTTTTGAAAATATTAAAAGGCTTTGTAAAGTATTTTGTTTCCAAGAATTATAAATTTTTTAATGCTTGTTTGATTATTGTTTCAACTCCTGCTTCCGGGTTTTCCTTGATGATTTTATCAACCACTTTTTCAGCATTTTTCCTAACGTAACCCAAAACCTCCAAAGCAGATAACGATTCTTCTCGATTAATATTGTGTTGCGGAACAGAAATTTCGTTTAAATCATAGATTTTTAACACTTTTTCCCTCAAATCTAATATAACACGTTGTGCGGTTTTTGGTCCAATGCCTTTGAGCGACTGAATCGTTCCCACATCGCCATTGCCAATAGCATGAATAATTTGTTTTGGATCAAGTGATGACAACATTGATCTTGCAATACTGGCTCCAATTCCCGAAACTGAGAGTAATAATTTAAACAATTCCCTTTCTGATTTTTCTACAAAACCAAACAACGAATGGGCATCTTCCTTGATTTGAAGATGGGTAAATAACTTTATAAAATCGGCATTGGGAAGCAGTGAAAAAGTATGCAGCGAAATATTAATATGATAACCAACTCCATTGCAGTCTATTACGACTTCGGTAGGTGATTTTTCAACTAATTTTCCCTGAATATGTGCAATCATTTTTACTAAAATCTAATTCCAAATATAGCAAAATTCTTCAATTGGAAGAATATGAGCAGAATATCTGTACAATTATACAAAAACTATTTGGCAGAAGACGTTTTTTTCCTTTTCTCTTTTTCCTGAGCATCAACAACAGCAACGGCTACCATGTTTACCATTTCCTCAACACTAGCTCCAAGCTGGAAAATATGAACTGCTTTTTCCATACCAAGCATTATTGGTCCGACAGAATCAACTTTATACAGTTCTTTCAGAAGTTTATAGGTGATATTTGCAGATTCCAGATTTGGAAAAATTAATGTGTTTACTTTTTTTCCTGCTAACTTTGAGAAAGGGAATTTGGCTTTCAACATATCAGCATTCAAAGCAAAATCGGCTTGTATTTCACCATCTACAATCAAGTCAGGATAATAAGCATGCAGATAAGCCACCGCATTTCTAACTTTGGTTGCATTTTCATGGGAAGATGAACCAAAGTTAGAAAATGAAACCATAGCAATTACGGGTTCTATTCCAAACATTCGGGCAGTTTTTGCCGTCATCAAAGCTATTTTTGCCAATTCGTCTGAACTTGGATTCGGATTGATTGCTGTATCTGATAAAAACATTGGACCACGATTGGTCATCATCATGTTAGCAGTTGCAATCAGAGTAATTCCCGGAGCTTTTCCAATTAATTGCATCAATGGTTTTACCGTTGACGGATAACTTCTTGAGTAACCCGAAACCATAGCGTCAGCATCACCTTCATTCACCATCATTGCTGCAAAATAATTGCGCTCGCGCATCCATTTCTGGGCATCAAGTTGTGAAATTCCTCTTCGTTGTCTCGATTTCCAATAGATTTCGCCATATTTCAATCGGCGTTTGTCTTCTTCTTTTGTTTTTGGATCAAAGATTGGCACTTCAGCGTCAAAACCAAGTTCTTCTTTTAATTCCAGAATCACTTCCTTATTTCCTAATAATATCGGAAGTGCGATTCCTTCTTCGTAAGCAATCTGAGCTGCTTTCAATACATCAAGATGATCCGCTTCCGCAAAAACCACACGCTTCGGATCAGTCTTTGCACGGTTAGTTAACAAACGAACCATTTTATTATCAGAACCTAAACGTTCTAATAATTCTTCTTCGTATTTTTCCCAATCGGTGATTGGATGTGAAGCAACTCCTGACTCCATAGCAGCTTTTGCTACAGCCGGTGGCACTTTAGCAATCAACCTTGGATCAAAAGGTTTTGGGATGATATAGTCTTTCCCAAAGTTCAGTTTGGTTTCTCCATACGCAATATTCACTTGTTCAGGCACTGATTCTTTGGCCAATTCTGCTAAAGCAACAACCGCAGCTTTTTTCATTTCCTCATTAATTTTGGTAGCTCTTACATCAAGTGCACCGCGGAAAATATAAGGAAAACCAAGTACGTTATTTACCTGATTAGGATGGTCGGAACGACCAGTAGCCATAATGATATCTTTTCTGGTTTTAATGGCCAAATCGTAATTAATCTCCGGATTCGGATTTGCCATCGCGAAAACGATAGGTTTTTTTGCCATACCCAAAAGCATTTCAGGAGTTACAATGTCTCCTGTTGACAATCCGACAAATACATCGACTCCTTCCATTGCTTGCTGTAGTGTTGGTGACACTGCTTTGTCAGTAGCATATTTTTTCTGTTCTTCAGAAATTTTCGGGTCATCTTTACGAAGCGCTCCTTTGCTGTTGAACATTAAAATGTTTTCTGCTTTTACACCAAAAGAAACATAAAGATTCGCACATGCAATTGCCGCAGAACCTGCACCGGAAATAACCATTTTCACAGCGCCCATTTTCTTTCCAGCTAATTCAACCGCATTTAATAATGCAGCTGCAGAAATAATCGCCGTTCCATGCTGGTCATCATGCATTACCGGAATATTCAGTTCTTCAACCAAACGCCTTTCGATTTCAAAAGATTCAGGTGCTTTAATATCTTCAAGGTTGATTCCGCCAAAAGTCGGAGCTATATTTTTTACCGTTTCTATAAAAGTATCAACATCTTTCGCATCAACTTCAATATCAAAGACATCAATATCGGCAAAGATTTTAAAGAGCAATGCCTTCCCTTCCATTACTGGTTTTGATGCTTCAGGTCCGATGTCACCTAAACCTAAAACCGCCGTTCCGTTACTGATTACAGCAACAAGATTTCCTTTGGAAGTATATTTATAAACGTTGTTTACATCTTTGGCTATTTCAAGACATGGTTCGGCAACACCCGGAGAATATGCCAATGACAAATCTCTTTGCGTAGCGTATTTTTTGGTTGGCACCACGGCAATTTTTCCCGGTGTTGGTTTAGCGTGGTATAAAAGTGCCTGTCTTCGTTTACTGTCTTTATGCATGGTCTTTATTTTGATAACTACAAAGGTAGAAGACTCGGCGTAATACCGAAATTTTTAGGGCTTTCTTTTGCAAAGAAATTTATCTTAGGAATTTGATGTTCCGTTGCAATCCTTCAAGCTTTGTTCTTTTGACTGCCGAGTTTTTGAAAACCTTTTTAAAAGTATCTTCAGTGATTTCATCCCAGTCTTTTTTGGTAAAAGAAAGTAGTTCCGGGTTTGGATTGAAAAGTGGTTCGTTATGCGGTTTTGAAAAGCGATTCCACGGACAAACATCCTGACAGACATCGCAGCCGAATATCCAGTCATCCATTTTGCCTTTCATTTCGGTCGGAATGTTTTCTTTGAGTTCAATGGTAAAATACGAAATGCATTTGCTTCCGTCAACAACATAAGGTGCAACAATTGCTTCCGTCGGGCATGCATCAATGCAGGCAGTACAAGTCCCGCAATGGTCGGTTGTTGCATGGTCATATTCCAAATCTAAATCGATAACCAATTCGGCAATGAAATAAAAAGAACCAACTTGCTGTGTAAGCAGATTGCTGTTCTTGCCAATCCAACCCAAACCGCTTTTGGCTGCCCAAGCTTTGTCTAAAACCGGTGCCGAATCGACAAAGGCGCGTCCTGAAACTTCTCCAATTTCTGTTTGAATCGTATGTAAAAGTTCTTTTAATTTTTCCTTGATGACGAAATGGTAATCCTGACCGTAGGCATATTTGGAAATCTTATAACTCTCCGGATTTTGTGATTCAGATGGATAATAATTCAGCAACAGCGAAATCACACTTTTGGCATCATCAACCAGCAACGTCGGATTCAGGCGTTTGTCGAAATGATTTTCCATGTATTTCATTTCGCCATGATGATTTTTATTTAGCCAATTTTCGAGCCTTGGTGCTTCATCTTCTAAAAATTCGGCTTTCGAAATTCCGCACGACAAAAAACCGAGGCGTTTTGCTTCGGCTTTTATCAGTTGGGAATATTCATTTTTTTTATTCATCTTTTTGAAAACTTTACGGAAGCACCTACAGGTTTTAAGGTAACCAGAGGATTTACCTGAATGTCTTTTGCAGAAGAAGTTACTTTAAATTTTTTGATGATATAAGAAAGCGTCAGGCTCATTTCATACATAGCAAAGCCAAGTCCGATACACATTCGAGGTCCGGCTCCAAAAGGGTAGAAATATTTATAGGATTCCTTTTTCTGTTCACCAAGAAATCGTTCTGGTTTGAAATCTTCAGGGTTATTCCAGTATTTCGGGTTGCGATGCAATTCATAAAATGAAACGCCAATGAGTGTTTTGTCTTTGACATGATAACCTAAAAGCGTATCGTCTTCAATATTTTCCCGATCCGTGATCCAAGCCGGCGGATATAAGCGCATCGATTCGTTTATGACAGCGTTGGTATAATTCATCTTCTGAAGTTGCTCGACTACATCATTGGTTTGTGATTCGATTTCAATTAATTCATCGAAAATTTTCTGCTGTATTTCGGGATGGTTCCCCAATAGATGCAACGTAAAAGTCATCGCGTTTGCCGACGTTTCATGTCCGGCAATAAACAGGATTTTGATTTCATCGATTAGTTGTTGTGTTGACATCGCTTTTCCTGTGTCTTCGTAACGTGTTTCCAAAAGCATATCCAGCAAATCATTTTGTTTTTCATTAGACTTGATTCGCTCTTCAACTATTTCCTTGATTATAGCATCGCTTTCTAATGCTAATTCCTTATGTCTTTGTATCTGTCCGCTGATTTTGAACCAGAACGCTTTGTAAGGAACTCTGATTTCCTTGATTAAAAATTCCTGAACCTGAATGATAATTTCTTTCAGCCGGTTCATTTTTTCTTCCTTGGCTGAAATATGAAACAACGATTTGGCTACCACATTAAACGCGAGGTTATTCATGATTGGAAAAAGCGGGACTGATTTTTCTTCAGGCAAATCTTTTAGTTCAGAAATAATCGTTTGTTGCATATTCTGAACCAATTGATTCATTTTCTGTTTGTGAAAAGCAGGCTGAATCAGTCGCCGTTGCTTGAGCCAAAAATCGCCATTGGCGGTCAACAACCCTTTGCCGAGATATTTGGAAATGAATTTGGTTTGGAGTTCCGATTTCTGAAAGTTCTTTTGATTTTTTTGCAGAATATATTCTGCCACTTCATTGTCGCGGGAAAGAATTACATGTTTTGATTTGCCAATTTTCAAAGAAAAAGTATCCCCAAACTGGTCAAAATATTTTCGGTGAAACGGAATCGGATTTTTACGAATACTTTCTGCATTGAATAGAAATCGAATTATCGAAAGCTGGGTTGGATAATTGTATTTCTTTGGGGTTGACATGGTTTATTTAGTTGGTTTTGCGTTAGGGATTGTCGTGGAAATCCTTTTGCAGGATTGCCGTGAGCGGAGCGAAGGGAATCTTGCAAAAGATTGAAACAAAAGCCCGACCCTTGTGGTAACGCCCTAAAACAATCCGCCTTGAATATTGGTATTGATTTTACCCAAATGTTTGTATGCCTTCTCGGTAACTTCTCTGCCTCTTGGGGTTCTGATGATAAATCCTTCTTTAATTAGAAATGGTTCATACACTTCCTCAATAGTTTCGCCGCTTTCGGAAACAGCGGTTGCCAAGGTTGACAATCCGACAGGTCCGCCTTTAAACTTATCAATAATGGTATTTAGGATTTTGTTGTCCATTTCATCCAAACCATGAGCATCAACATTTAGTGCCTTGAGCGAAAATCGGGCAATTTCTATGTCAATTTTGCCGTTGCCTTTTATTTGGGCAAAATCACGGACGCGACGCAAAAGCGCATTGGCAATACGAGGCGTTCCTCTGCTTCGCCCGGCTATTTCTATTGCTGCCTCCATAGAAATTGGTACTTTTAAAATGCCTGAACTTCTTTGAACTATTGTGGTTAAAAGTTCGGTGTTATAATATTGTAATCTGCTTTGGATTCCGAAACGAGCACGCATTGGTGCTGTCAATAATCCGGAACGTGTGGTTGCTCCTACCAAAGTAAAAGGATTCAAATTGATTTGAACCGTTCTGGCATTTGGTCCGGATTCAATCATAATATCTATCTTGAAATCCTCCATCGCCGAATAAAGATATTCTTCTACAACCGGACTTAAACGATGAATCTCATCAATGAATAAAACATCCCTGTCTTCAAGATTGGTTAACAATCCTGCCAAGTCGCCCGGCTTGTCTAAAACCGGTCCTGATGTGATTTTGATTCCAACGCCCAATTCATTGGCAAGGATATTAGCCAATGTAGTTTTTCCTAATCCCGGAGGTCCGTGAAATAAAGCATGGTCAAGTGCCTCATTTCTTTGATTGGCAGCTTCGACAAACACCTTTAAATTATCTAAAACCTGATCCTGTCCTGTAAAATCTTCAAAGGATAATGGCCTCAACTTTTTTTCAAGGTCGAGTTCTTCTGGATTGTAATTGGAATTGGTTGGATTAAGATTTTCGTTCATACCACAAATATAGCAAAGTTAGGAGCAAATAAAAATGCCTTTCTGTTGGAAAGGCATTTAATTTATATCTTCAATGATTAGTGATGCAATTGTTCTTCACCCGGCTTCATTGGAACAGTCTGAGGAACAAAATCCTCATCCCATCCTGGTTTGCTGTAATCATAAGGCCATCTGTGAACGTGAGGAATTTCACCAGGCCAGTTTCCGTGCATATGCTCGATTGGTGCTGTCCATTCCAAAGTATTTGATCTCCATGGATTTTGAACTGTTTTCTTACCGTAGAAAATACTGCTAAAGAAGTTGTATAGGAATACCAATTGGAAAGCTCCACCAACTAAAGCAAATGTGGTAATAATTACGTTTACATTTTGCAAATCGTCAAATAACGGGAAGTTGGTATTGGTATAATATCTTCTTGGTAATCCGGCCATTCCGATAAAGTGCATCGGAAAGAATACTCCGTAAGCACACGTTGCAGTTACCCAGAAGTGGATATATCCTAAGTTTTTGTTCAACATTCTTCCAAACATTTTTGGGAACCAGTGATAAATTCCGGCAAACATTCCGTAAAGAGCAGAAATACCCATTACCAGGTGGAAGTGAGCAACTACGAAATACGTATCGTGAACATTGATATCCAAAGTGCTATCTCCTAAAATCAATCCTGTCAGACCTCCAGTGATGAAAGTAGAAACCAATCCGATTGAAAATAGCATCGCAGGATTTAACTGAAGGTTACCTTTCCATAATGTTGTGATGTAGTTGAATGCTTTTACCGCAGATGGTATCGCAATCAATAAGGTTGTGAAGGTAAACACCGAACCAAGGAATGGGTTCATTCCCGAGATAAACATGTGGTGACCCCAAACAATTGTTGAAAGGAACGCAATTGCAATAATTGACATAATCATCGCTCTGTAACCAAAGATTGGTTTGCGTGAGTTTGTTGCGATAATTTCAGATGTGATACCCAATGCAGGTAATAATACGATATATACCTCTGGATGTCCTAAGAACCAGAATAAGTGCTCGAACAACACAGGAGAACCTCCTTGATAGTGTAATACTTCACCGGCAATATAAATATCAGACAAGAAGAATGAAGTTCCGAAACTTCTATCCATAATCAACATCAATGCTGCAGAAAGTAATACCGGGAAAGAGATTACCCCGATAACAGCCGTAATGAAAAATGCCCAGATTGTTAATGGAAGTCTGGTAAAAGACATTCCTTTAGTTCTTAGGTTAATTACGGTAACGATATAATTCAACGATCCTAATAATGACGCCGCTATGAATATCGCCATGGATACTAACCAAAGTGTCATTCCTGTTCCTGAACCAGGAATTGCTTGTGGCAAAGCACTCAATGGCGGATAGATTGTCCATCCTGCATTAGCCGGTCCTGATTCTACAAAAAGAGAAATAACCATAACTACACTCGAAACAAAGAACAGCCAGTACGAAATCATGTTCAAAAGTCCTGACGCCATATCGCGTGCTCCAATCTGAAGCGGAATCAATAAGTTACTAAACGTACCACTCAACGCTGCCGTCAATACGAAGAATACCATGATAGTCCCGTGAATCGTAACTAATGACAAGTAAGTTTCATTACTCATTACCCCTCCCGGAGCCATTCTTTCTCCAAGGAAAAAGCTGAATAATTTAAAAGATTCTTCAGGCCAAGCTAATTGCATTCTGAAAAGCATGGACATTCCAACACCTATAACTCCCATAACAATACCTGTAAGCAAATATTGTTTGGCAATCATTTTATGGTCAATACTAAAAATATATTTAGTAACGAATGTGTCTTTATGGTGGTGTTCGTGGTCGTCGTGACCGTGATCGTGATTGTGAGCTTCTGCTGACATATTAGGTTAACTTTTAAATTTTATAATTATTTCGTATCTGCTTTGGCAACCATATTAGAGTCGCTGCTTTTCGCAGAAGTTGAATCTTTTGACTGTGTTTCTTTTGCTTCGGCATCTTTTGCTTCAGTTGCTGCATTCTTAACTGCCTGAACAATTGTTTTAGGGGCGTTTTCCTTTAACCAAGCTGCATATTCCTGAGGCGTGTCCACTACAATTTTCATTTGCATATTGTAATGAGATGCTCCACAAATTTTGTTACATAATAATAAATAATCAAATGTGTAAGGATCAAGTCCTTGTTGCCCTTTCGCAATCAGCTCTTGACTTTTCTTAGCTCTGATATCGTTGATTTTTGCTACTTTTTCAACCATTTCCGGTTTTTCTCTCATCTCTGCTGTTGTCATTGTTGGGATGAATGAGAAATTTGTCACCATACCAGGAACACAGTTCATTTGTGCTCTGAAGTGTGGCATATAAGCTGAGTGCAATACATCCTGAGAACGTAGTTTAAAAATAACTCTTCTTCCTTTACAAAGATGTAATTCAGTTGCAGTAAAATCGTCCTGTGCATTTGGATCTGACAAATCAACTCCAAGGTTATTTACACCTTCGATGTATCTTACGTTGGCTTTCCCTAATACGTCATCTGCTCCTGAATATCTTGCTTCCCATTTAAACTGTTGTGCATAAAGTTCGATAACGATCGCATCTTTATCATCTTTTTCAGAAACAAACATGATGTTTGTCCATGCATACAATCCGTAAAGAATTAATACCGCTAAAACGATAGCCGGAATGATACTCCATATAAATTCTAACTTGTTACTGTCTGCAAAATAAAGTGCTTGTTGTCCTTGCCTTCCTCTGTATTTAAATGCAAAGTAATGCAACAATGCCTGAGTTATAGTTTGCACGATGAATATAAGAACCAAGGTGATAACCATAAGACGGTCAATTTCAGGGCCATGTGCTGATGCTGAATCTCCTATTAAAGGGAAGTGACCATATTTTATAAGACACCAGATTGTTGTAATGTAAATGAATATAAGAAAGGTAAACATCAAGTAACCATTGATTTTATTATCATTATCATTTGCAACTTGTGTATTGTTAACGTTTTTTCCAACCTGAGTCAAGTCGAATATCTTAGTTAACTGCCACAAGGCTACTGCCAATAAAACTACAACTATAAGTACCAAAAGAGTTGTCATTTGTAATTTACTTTAAATATTAATAATGAAAATGTTTACTTTCTTCGATAAACGGATTACGTTTCGGAACCAACGGTGCTTTTGTCAATGCACTGAATACTACAAAAATGAATAATCCTAAGAAGAATAATACTGATGAAATTTCAGGTATTCCGATGAACCAATTTTCTCCAACTGTTCCAGGCATAATCATATTGAAGAAATCAACATAGTGACCTAACAATATAACCGTTCCACCCATAACGACAATCCATGCTACACGTTTGAAATCGGTATTGATCAAAAGCAGGATTGGGAAAACAAAGTTCATGACTACAGCACCCCAGAAAGTGATAGTGTAATGATCGATTCTCATTGCGAAATATGTTATCTCTTCCGGAATGTTTGCATACCAGATCAACATAAATTGTGAGAACCATAAATATGTCCAGAAAACGCTGATACCAAACATGAATTTAGATAAATCATGTATATGGCTTGAATTTACGTTTTCTAAATAACCTTTAGATTTTAAATATAAAGTAACCATTTGAATAGCAGTTATACCGCTTACAAAGAAGCTTGCAAAAACGTACCATCCGAAAAGTGTACTGAACCAGTGTGGGTCAACAGACATAATCCAATCCCAAGACATAATCGATTCAGAAACAATAAAGAATACTAAGAATGCCGCAGACATTTTAAAATTCTTTTTGTAGTTATTATTATCTTCAGATTCGTCCTGAGCCAAACAATTTTTTCTTGAATAGAATCGGTATAGATTCCAAACGGTTAAGAACAATATTGCTCTGATTATCCAGAAAGTGAAATTTAAATATCCAGATTTTCCAGCGATAATTGGATCGTAATTTGAACTTCCCTTATCTGTTACCCCTTCAGCCATCCATGCAAATAAATGATTCATATGGAAACCCGATGCCAATAAGATAATTAAGAAAATAATAGAACCAGGTAACAGATAAGCAGTTACTCCCTGCATAACTCTAAACAATACCGGAGACCATCCAGCCTGTGCCACTTGTTGGATTCCGTAGAACGCTAATGCTCCCAATGAAATCAACATAAAGAATATACAAGCAACATATAAAGCCGCCCAAGGTTTGTTTTGTAATTGAGACAAAACGTGTTGTGCATGTTCTTTATGTTCCTCCAGATGTTTTACTGCGTCATCGTATTCGGCTCCTTTTTCAGTAACTTTTTCTGTATGAGCAGGCTCAGCAACTGCTACAGCTGCTAGAGTATCTTTTGCAATCGTATCATGAGCAGTTTCTGCTACAGCTTCTTCATGCTTAACAGCTGCAGAATCAACAGTTGTTTTAGCAGCTTCTTCATGAGTTGCAGTTGCTTCGTGAGATTCAGCTTTCGCTTCTTCGTGTGCTGCTGTTGCTTCATGACCACCTTCGTGAGCTTCTTCCTCTTTTAGAATCTGCTCAACATCCTGAATGGTTTTTGGTGCTTTATAAAAACCATAGCCAATCCCAAGGATTCCAACAATCATCAGGACAAAAGAAAAGGTTTTTAATTTACTTGAAAATGTGTACATATCTTTAACAATCTGTTCGTTCTACAATTATTATTTGTTTTTAAGTTCAAGAACATAAGCAGCAATCATCCAACGTTCTTTTTGGCTCAATTGATTAGCATAAGAACCCATCGAATTCAAACCATACGTTTCAACATGGAAAATACTTCCAATTGTAATTTGTCTGTCTTTATAGCTAGGAACTCCAAGGAATTTTTCCTGTTTAACCAATTTACCTTTACCATCTCCGGCTGTTCCGTGACAGATAGCACAGTAAATGTCAAATAATTCTCCTGCTTTTTTCATATCAACCGCTGTAGAATCAAGTGGTGATTTTGTAATTGTTTTAGAGAAGTTATATCCTTCAGTCGTATTCGGTATTTCATAAGGAACAAATCCTCTTTTGATTGAACCTGCCGGCGGAAGTTGTCCTACCTTACCGTGCAATCCTGTAGGTGAATTGAAAGCATCTGATTCTGCATTGGTCTCATAAGCAACCGATTCGTACATGTTTGGCATGTATTGATAGTTTGGTTTCGAATTATCTTTACAAGACGAAACGGAAACAACGATACCTAATACAAATGTTATTTTAAGTAAACTTTTCATATCTATATTAATGCTTATCATTTTCAACTTCAACAACTTTAACTTCAACTGCTCCGGTGCCTTTGAAGAATTTTACCAACTCATCTTCATTGTCTTTCACAGCAACTTCCATTAAGAAATGGTCATCAGTAGTTCTAACATCCGGGTTTTCTGCGTGTTTGAATGGCCATAATCTACTTCTCATATAAAAAGTAATCACCATTAAATGCGCTGCGAAAAAGACAGTCATCTCAAACATTACCGGAACGAAAGCCGGCATATTTTTATAGTAAGCAAAACTTGGTTTACCTCCAATATCCTGTGGCCAGTCCTGAATCATGATATAGTTCATCATTGTTGTTGCAACTGTTAAACCAATACATCCGTAGATGAAGGCGCAGATAGCTAAACGCGTTGGTTCAAGCCCCATAGCTTTGTCCAATCCGTGAACCGGAAAAGGCGTAAAAACTTCTTCGATGTGGTGATGTGCTTTTCTGGTTTGCTTTACGGCATCCATCAAAATATCATCATCATTGTATATAGCGTGTATAACTTTATTACTACTCATAACAAATATTAATGTTTTTCAGAATGATTGTGTCCTGCTTTTTCTCTTTCTCTTTTAAAGTTTTCTCCTGATGATTTCAAGATTGTCTTAACCTCTGCCTGAGCAATTACTGGGAATGTTCTGGCGTACAATAAGAATAATACAAAGAAGAAACCAATAGTTCCGATAAATATTCCGATATCAACAAACGTTGGCTGGAACATTGTCCATGATGATGGTAAATAATCTCTGTGCAATGAAGTTACGATGATTACGAAACGCTCAAACCACATTCCAATATTTACGACAATCGAAATTATGAATGAGAACATAATACTTGTTCTCAATTTTTTGAACCACATAAACTGTGGCGAGAATACGTTACAAGTCATCATCGACCAATAAGCCCACCAGTAAGGTCCGGTAGCTCTGTTTAAGAATGCGTATTGCTCATATTCAACTCCTGAATACCAGGCTACGAATAACTCAGTGATATAAGCCACACCAACGATAGAACCCGTAATCATAATAATGATGTTCATTAATTCGATGTGTTGGATAGTGATGTATGCTTCAAGATTGGATACTTTTCTCATGATGATAAGAAGTGTGTTTACCATCGCAAATCCTGAGAATACGGCTCCGGCAACGAAGTACGGAGGGAAGATGGTTGTATGCCATCCCGGAACTACTGAAGTAGCAAAGTCGAAGGATACGATTGTGTGTACAGAAAGTACAAGTGGCGTTGCTAAACCTGCAAGTACCAAAGATACTTCTTCAAAACGTTGCCAGTCTTTAGCTCTTCCGCTCCATCCGAACGAAAGAATAGTGTAGATTCTTTTTGTAAATGGAGTTACAGCTCTGTCTCTAAGCATTGCAAAATCAGGTAATAATCCTGTCCACCAGAAAACCAATGATACTGATAGATAGGTCGAGATTGCGAATACGTCCCAAAGAAGTGGCGAGTTGAAGTTTACCCAAAGTGAACCAAACTGATTCGGGATAGGTAAAACCCAGTACGCTAACCAAGGACGACCCATGTGGATGATTGGGAACAAACCTGCCTGGATTACAGAGAAGATTGTCATCGCTTCTGCAGAACGGTTAATCGCCATTCTCCATCTTTGACGGAATAATAAAAGTACAGCAGAAATAAGTGTTCCTGCGTGACCGATACCAACCCACCAAACGAAGTTAGTAATATCCCAAGCCCAACCAACTGTTTTATTCAGACCCCAAGATCCAATACCTGTTGAAATAGTGTAAATGATGCATGAAATTCCCCAAAGGAAAGCTATCAATGCGATAGAAAATACAGTCCACCATTGTTTATTAGCTCTTCCTTCTACAGGGGCAGCGACATCTACAGTTACATCGTGATATGATTTATCACCTATAACTAATGGTTTTCTAATGGGTGCTTCGTAATGAGACGACATAATCCTTTATTTCTTAATTAATTATTTTTTAATACTATGTATTTCTAACTTTAACGTGATAGAATACGTTAGGTCTTGTTCCAACGCTTTCCAATAAGTGATACATTCTCTTATCTTCAGCCAATTTTGAAACTTTGTCTGCTTTGTTATTTACATCTCCAAATACCATTGCTCCGCTTGAACATGCAGCCGAACATGCTGTTTGGAATTCATCTACTTCTACTTCTCTTCCGTCTCGTTTTGCAGTTAAGATAGTCAATTGTGTTTTTTGGATACACATTGAACATTTCTCCATAACCCCACGTGAACGAACGTTAACATCCGGATTAAGAACCATACGTCCTAAATCATTATTCATATGAAAATCAAACTCGTCATTGTTATTGTATAAGAACCAGTTGAAACGACGCACTTTATAAGGACAGTTATTCGCACAATATCTTGTACCCACACATCTGTTGTAAGCCATCATGTTCTGACCCTGACGACCGTGAGAAGTTGCTGCCACTGGGCAAACCGTTTCACAAGGTGCGTGGTTACAGTGCTGACACATTACCGGTTGGAAAGCTACTTGTGGATTATCCGCAGGATGCTCCATTTCGCCAAATCCTCCTAATGAACCTTTCTTGCCGAAAAGTCCTTCGAAACCTTCTCTTTTCTCATTGTCTTCAGCAAAAGTTTCTTCTGATGAATAGTATCTATCAATACGCAACCAATGCATATCACGGCTTCTTCTTACTTCTGATTTACCAACAACAGGAACATTGTTTTCAGCATGACATGCGATAACGCATGCTCCACAACCTGTACAAGCATTCAAATCAATTGAAAGGTTGAAATGATGTCCTACTGAACGGTCAAATGATTCCCATAAATCAACTTTTGTAGCTTCTACTTCTTTGTGGTCTAAAGATACCATAGGAATTGAATTCCATTCTTCAGCATCTTTAGTGTTGAATATTTCAAGTGTAGTTTCTTTAATGATATCGCCTCTACCCATCAAGGTTTTTTGTCCCTGAACACAAGCAAACTCATGCTCTCCGCTTCCTTTTGCAATATCGGCAGACTGAACGTTGTCAAATCCTTTGTAGAATGCGTAGGCATTAAGACCTACCTGCATTTCTTCTTTTAATCCTGCTTTTTTACCATAACCTAAAGCCATACCTAAAGTCCCTTTAGCCTGACCCGGCTGAACAATAACCGGAACGTTTTCCAGTTTTATTCCGTTTACGGTAAGTGTAGCATAACTTCCGTTAAGACCACCGTTAGCAACGATTCTGTTTTCTAATCCTAATTCTTTCGAATCAGCATCAGCCTTAGAAATAGTTACATAGTTATCCCATGAAACTCTTGTAATAGGGTCCGGGAACTCCTGCAACCATGGGTTGTTAGCTTGTTGTCCGTCACCTAAACCTGTTTTAGTATATAATATTAATTCGAATCCTTTCGCAGGTGCAGATGCAGCTAAAGCAGCAGCAGCTGCAGCGGCGTTTACAGAACCCGCAGATGAAGCCGCAGGCGCACCTGCAACAACACCATCATGAACCGCTTGGTTCCATGATGCGCCATTTAGATAAGCCCCGGCATTTGCTTTTAAGTAATCATAATAAGCTGCACTGTTTCCATTCCATGATAATAATCCTTCCTGGAATTGTTTAGAGCTGAATAATGGACGTATTGTTGGCTGTGTTAAAGAATAAGTTCCTTTAGTCAACATCAAATCGCCCCAAGACTCTAAATAGTGAGGTGCCGGAATTGCAATATTAGTTATAGATGCTGTTTCATCTTCTCTCATAGAGAAAGAAGCAGATAATTTTACTTTTTTCAATCCACTTACAAAAGCTTTAGAGTCGGCTAAAGTGTAAACCGGATTTACGCCGCTCATAATTAAGGTATGAACACTTCCTGCATTCATATCCGCAATTAACTGAGCAACTTTTTCGTTAGATCCTTTTCTGATCTGACGAGTTCCTGAAGTTGAGAAAGCTTCGCTATTTAATTTTTGGTTAATCGCCAAAACTAATAACTGTGCATTTTTATCCTGAATTCCTGAAACCAAAACACCTTTGCTTCCTGCCTGGCTAAGCTGTTGAGCAGCCTTTCCAACTTCATCTGTTCCGGCAGCAGCGCCTCCAACAACTACATTGTATATTTTAACTAAAGCCTGCTTTTGTGCAGCAACAGTCATTGGCACACGTTTATCTGCAGCAGCACCAGCCAAAGTCATATTCGCTTCAAACTGGAAGTGTTTTGACATTTTCCCAGCCTGAGGAACTCTGCCTTTTGCATACCCTGCATCAAAACCTCCACCTTGCCAGTCTCCTAAGAAATCAGCTCCAACAGAAACAATAACATTTGCTTTTGAGAAATCGTAATCTACCAAAGCTCTTTCTCCGTAAGCAGCTTCAAAAGCATCCAATGCTGCAGATTCAGAAACCGCATCATAAATAACGTGTTTAGCTGTTGGATTTTTAGCGATAAATTCAGCGATTAGTTTTTCAGTAGATGGACTTGCCAAAGTATTTGTCAATAAAACAACTTGTCCGCCTTTAGCTTTAGCATCTGCCAAGCTTGCTTTTATTTTTAAATCGGCTTCCTGCCAGCTTGCATCTTTTTGAGCAACTTTCGTTATTTTCAAACGAGTACTGTCATATAA
>DBIH01000106.1 GCA_002296885.1 Flavobacterium sp. UBA807
GCATGGGTGTTTTTGGATAAGATATTAGGACACAAACTTTCGGCTATGGGTGCCTGCATTGGAGCGGTAGTTGGTTTGGTAGCTATAACTCCCGCTGCTGGCTATGTAAGCATCGCTCATGCTATAACAATAGGAATAATTTCAAGCATCGTGAGTAATTATGCCGTAAGCAAGTTCCCTAAAGGAAAAATAGATGATGCTTTGGATGTATTTGCCTGCCATGGTGTCGGCGGAATGACCGGAATGATTTTGACTGGTGTTTTTGCATCAAAAGCAATAAATCCTGCAGTAGTAGATCAGGGATTATTATTTGGAGAAACTAAATTATTTACAAACCAACTAATAGCTTTAGCTTGTGTTTCAATATTTGCGTTTGCGGTTTCCTATGCCCTTTTCTTTATTGTCAATAAAATTACGCCACTAAGGGTTAGTCAGGAAAAAGAAGAAATAGGATTGGATATTACACAGCATGGGGAATATTTATAACCTTAAATCCCAGTATAATTACTTGGCGTAATCTGCAATAACTCCGCTTTTATAGCTTCCGAAACTTCTAAAGTCGCTATAAAATTATGCATAGCTGCTTTGTCAATTGTAGTATTCGTTCTGGTTAATCCTTTCAAAGCTTCATAAGGATTGGGATAACCTTCTCTTCTTAGAATAGTCTGAATAGCCTCGGCCACTACTGCCCAGTTTTTTTCTAAATCTTCAGCAAGTTTTACTTCGTTGAGCAATAGTTTGTTTAATCCTTTTAGCGTGGCATCAAAAGCAATCAAAGTGTGCCCAATAGGAACACCAATGTTTCTTAACACCGTGCTATCCGTGAGGTCGCGCTGCAACCTTGATATTGGCAGTTTAGCCGAAAGATGTTCAAACAAAGCATTGGCAATTCCAAGGTTTCCTTCCGAGTTTTCAAAATCAATCGGGTTGACTTTATGAGGCATGGCCGAAGAGCCTATTTCACCTGCTTTTATTTTCTGTTTGAAATAATCCATCGAAACATACGTCCAGATATCCCTATCCAAATCGATGATGATATTGTTGATTCTTTTCAACGCATCAAAAAATGCTGCAAAATGATCATAATGCTCAATCTGTGTTGTCGGAAACGAATGCTGTAAACCAAGCGTATCTTCCACGAAAGTGGTACCAAACTTTCTCCAGTCAACATCAGGATAAGCTACATGATGCGCATTAAAGTTTCCGGTAGCACCGCCAAATTTTGCTGCAAACGGAATATTAAACAGCAAACGCATCTGCTCTTCCAAACGTTCTACAAATACCAAAATCTCTTTTCCCAAACGTGTTGGTGACGCCGGTTGTCCGTGGGTTCGGGCAAGCATCGGAATGTTATTCCATTCCATTGATAACTCTTTTAATTTTGCTACTAATGCAATTAACGATTTTAAATACACGTCCTGAAACGCTTCCTTGGTTGATAACGGAATTGCCGTGTTGTTGATGTCCTGCGAAGTCAAACCAAAATGAATGAATTCTTTAAACTGAGATAAATTCAACGCTTCAAACCTGGCTTTTATAAAATATTCTACCGCTTTTACATCGTGGTTGGTAGTTTTTTCCGCTTCCTTAATCCAAAGCGCGTCATCAGTAGAAAAATCCCTGTAGAGACTTCTTAAAATATCAAACATCTTCGAATCAACTCCTTTCAATTGTGGCAATCCGGCTTCGCACAAAGCGATGAAGTATTCCACTTCAACCAGCACGCGGTATCTGATTAAGGCTTCCTCTGAAAAATAACTGGAAAGTGATTTGGTTTTGTTTCTATATCTTCCGTCAATTGGAGAAACGGCGTTTAGTGGTGTTAGTGGCATGTGTAGTTAAGTGTTGTTTTGTATTGCAAAAGTAAAGAATATAGAGCATAGAATATAGAAAATAGACTAAAAAACTATCCTTAAATCTATATTCTATATTCTAACTTCTATGTTCTTTTTTCTATTCTCTTCTTAATAACTTTTCCCGTAACAAAGGAACTCCTTCAGTAGCATTCATTGCAATGACTTCTAAAGGGTTCTGCAGATTATTGATGCTTGCCGGTCTTGGATCAATATAAAAAACAGGAACATTTGGATTTGAATAATGCATAAGACTTGCAGCAGGGTAAACCTGAAGTGATGTTCCAACAACAGCTACATAGTTTGCTTGCTTTGTGATAGTTACTGCTTCATCTAAAGCCGGGACCATTTCTCCAAACCAAACAATATGAGGTCGCAACTGATTGCCTTTATCATCAACATCACCAATTACCAAATCATGCTGCCAGTCTAAAATATAATTCTCGTTTTTAGTGCTGCGGACTTTTAATAACTCGCCATGCAAATGCAATACTTTAGTACTGCCGGCCTGTTCATGGAGATTATCTACATTCTGTGTGATAATATGTACATCAAAATCGTTTTCCAATTCGGCTAACATTAGGTGCCCCTGGTTTGGTTTTACTTCGTGCAACTGCCTTCTTCTTTGATTATAAAAATCCAAAACCAGTTCCTTGTTTCTATGCCAGCCTTCAGGAGAAGCAACTTCCATAACATCATGACCTTCCCACAAACCATCTGCATCACGAAAGGTCTTGATGCCGCTTTCGGCAGAGATTCCGGCTCCGGTTAAAACGACAAGTTTCTCTTTCATCATTATAATTTTGAATTAAAACTACTCATTTTTGTTATTTTTGGCAAAAAGAATTTCATGACCGACCTGAATTACCTCACCTATCTCGAAGGCTTCTTAACCGAAAACCGCAAAGAACGGTTTTTAAATGTCTTAGAACATAGAACAAATCATTTCACGATTGCCATGGAAGATGTGTATCAATTGCACAATACCAGTGCGGTGATGCGCAGTTGTGAGGTTTTCGGAATTCAGGAATTGAATGTTGTGGAGCAAAAATTTGGCAAGCGAATCGATACCGAAATTGCCATGGGTGCCCAGAAATGGGTTGACGTAAACCGATATGCAACCAATCAGGACTGCATTGATGCATTGAAAGCAAAAGGATATCAAATCATAGCAACTACTCCGCACAACGACTCCTGCATGTTAAGTGATTTTGATATTACCAAGCGTTCCGCTATTTTCTTCGGAACCGAAAAAGAAGGATTGTCCCAAGATATAATTGAGCAGGCTGATGGGTTTATTAAAATACCGATGGTCGGTTTTACCGAAAGTCTGAATATTTCCGTTTCGGCTGCAATCGTAATTCAGGATATTACCGCACGATTACGTCGGTCAGATATTGACTGGAAACTATCCGAAGAAGAAATCCTGTCAAGGCGGTTAGCCTGGGCAAGGAATTCTATAAAAGATATCAAGCGGATTGAAGCGCGGTATTATTCTGATAAAGAAAAATAATTTTAATCGTGAATATACTTCTCGGTTTTTTTAGACAATACCTTGTACTGTTCATAACAGTCGCTGATAGCATCCATAATCTGTAAATCATTTGCGGTTTTGATAAACTCTTCAGAATAACTACAACGGGTAAGGATTTCGGCTATTTCTTTTTTATCAACACCGAGCAAAACACCAAGAGTTTCTCTGTCAAACTTAGATTCTAACAAATGTCTGACCGTATCATCCTTTTTCATTTTTCTGAGTTTTTTGAGTTCGTTGGATTTACTACCAAAGAAATTATAAAGCATGTCAGCCGGGTTAAAGATGGAACCTAACACCTTAGAAAATGCACCTGGTGAACTATCACCGGTTTCATAACCTTTCGCTAAACCGGATATACTGTAACGGAAGTTGTTGTCTTTTTCAGGTATCAGTTTAGAGTCTATTTCAAGATAGCCGGTCAGGTCGTATTTCTTAACAATTACTTCTTCAAGGGCAATCGCTTTTTCCGTCAATTGAATTTTAGCAGTGCCGTTTTTGAGCCAGTCATTGGTTACCCTGATTCGCAATGATTGGTAACCCAGTACAGAAATGTGGAGTGTATCACTAACGCTTACTTCCAATTCAAAATATCCTTTCGCATCAGTAGTAACACCCTTTACCTTGTTTATATTGATTACGTTTACATTGGCAATCGGCATCAAAGTATTGTCATTGATAATGGTTCCGGAAACTTTTTGGGCAACTGGAGTGGTTTGTGCTGAAGCACTAAAGGAAAGTATAGACAATACAAAAAGGAAAAAATATCTCATGGCTGTTTTTGACGGTTTAAAAGTATGAAACTCTTTTAAGAAATGACAAAGTTTAGCAGCAGAATTAGAACAAAATTAACAAATTGAAGTGTTTGCCTAAAAAAACTCCGTTTTTACCTCAAATAAAGAGTAAAAACGGAGTTAATATAAATGAAGAAACTTTATTAACTTCTTCTTGATTTTCTGTTTTTGGCAGCTTCAAACGAACGTCCTGCCGGTCTTTCATTTCCTTCAGAGCGTCTTGGTGCGCTGCCTTCTCTTTGAAACGAACCCGGTTCCCTTCTTGAAGGTTTGTCGCTTCTGAAACCGCCCTCTCTTCTTGGCCTTTCTGAATTTCTTTCGCTTCTGAATCCGCCTTCTTTTCTTGAACCAAAACCACCTTCTCTTCTTCTTTCTCCACCCGAACTTCTGTCGCTTCTTCCTCTTCCGTTGTGGTCACGTCTTGAACTCGAACCACCATCGTTCTTAGAAATTTCAACATTAATTCGGCGTCCTTGTAATTCATATCCGTTAAGGATTGACATTACTTTTTCGGTATGCTCACCATCGGTATTAAAGAAAGAGAATCCTTCCTTTACATCAACTTTGAATACATCATCACGACCCAAATCTAATGTTTCTTTTAAGAAGTCTTTCAACTGCATCCAGTCAAAATCATCTCTCGCACCAATATTGATGAAGTAACGAACAGGATCGCCTGCTCTGATTTCTCTTGGTTCAGATGAACTTCTCTCTGATTTTTCTCCAGACAAGTCACGTTTCTTTTTATAGTAAGAAAGGAATTGGTTGAACTCAACCGAAACCATTTTCTTAATCAGTTCTTCTTTTGACAAACCGTCAAAAACTTCGTTGATAGCCGGAAGATAGTTGTCTATCTCGTGGTCAACTTCGGTATCCTTGATTTTGTTGGCTAAATGCAATAACTGGATTTCGCAGATTTCGATTCCACTTGGAATGGTTTTCTCTTCAAACTTTTGCTTGATGATTTTCTCAATCGCGTGAATCTTACGCACTTCACTTTTCGTAATGATTACGATAGAAGTTCCTAATTTCCCGGCACGACCTGTACGACCTGAACGGTGGTTATAGGTTTCAATTTCATCAGGCAATTGATAATTTACTACGTGAGTAATATTATCAACATCAATTCCACGTGCCGCTACATCAGTCGCAACAAGCATCTGAATCTGACGACCACGGAAGGCCTTCATTACACCATCACGCTGTGCCTGTGATAAATCTCCGTGCAACGCAGCAGCATTATATCCGTCTTCAATTAATTTCTCTGCAACAGCCTGTGTATCGCGCTTTGTTCTACAAAACACCACCGAAAAAATATCCGGATTAGCATCTGCTAAACGTTTCAAAGCTTCATAACGATCACGAGCATTCACACAATAAAACTCATGCGATACCGTAGCGGAACCAGAGTTCTTATGACCCACTGTAATTTCAGCCGGGTCAGCCATAAATTTCTTAGCAATACGCGCTACTTCCGCAGGCATCGTTGCCGAGAATAACCACGTATTTTTTTCATCCGGAGTATCTGATAATATCGAAACGATATCCTCATAAAACCCCATGTTCAACATCTCATCTGCTTCGTCAAGAATACAAAAACTGATGTTTTTAATGTTTACAAGACCACGATTAATCATATCCTGCATTCTTCCCGGAGTCGCCACAATAATTTGTGCTCCTCTCTTTACCTCACGAGCCTGTTCTGTAATGCTTGCACCACCATAAACTGCGACTGTATGTAAACCCTTTACATATTTTGAGTATTGTTTAATTTCGTTGGTGATTTGTAAGCAAAGCTCACGCGTTGGCGATAAAATAAGCGCCTGTGTGCTTCTGTCTTCAGCATCAATTTTTTGAATCAGCGGAAAGCCAAAAGCTGCCGTTTTCCCTGTTCCTGTTTGTGCTAAAGCTACTAAGTCAGTGTTTTGTTCCAATAAAACCGGAATAGCCTTTTCCTGCACTTCTGACGGATTCTCAAATCCTAGATCCTTGATCGCCAGCAGTAACGACTCATTCAGACCTAATTGTTCAAATTTATTCATATATTATTTTAAATTGGGTGCAAAGGTAGGTTTTAAATACCATAAAAACTAATTTGTTTCTTTCTGAAAAACAATTAGTTACAATATTTAGGATTGTCTTAACAAGAGTTGCAGAGTTACAAAACAACAAAGTAGTAAAGTTTTTTATCAATACTTAGGAGCGGAAGATTGTCTTTCTTTCGCTATTCCTCCCGCTGTCCGCACTACATGGTAGTTCGCTCCCATCGGGGCTATTTGGGACGTTTGTCATACCCGCGAAGGCGGGAATCTATTAATAATTTTAGTTGTAGATTCCCGACCCCATGGGAATAACAGTTTTACTTTGCAGCTTTAAACCAAAAAATCAACCAATTGCTTCACGGCCAAACCACGATGACTGATAATCGACTTTTCCTCTATTGAAAGTTCGGCAAATGTTTTAGAATAACCATCGGCGACAAAAATTGGGTCATAACCAAAACCATTGGTTCCTATTTTTTCTTCTATGATTTTTCCTTTAACTATTCCGGTAAATAATGTTTGCTTTTCATTTATATTTAAAGCAATTACAGTTTTGAATTGTGCTGCACGATTAGGTTTACCTTTCAAATTCAACAACAACAAATTAATATTGTCATTAGCATCTTTCTGTTCACCGGCATAACGCGCTGAGTATACCCCGGGCTCGCCATTCAGGGCTTCGACTTCCAGACCTGTATCATCTGCAAAACAGTTATAGCCATACTTTTGGCTAACATAATTTGCTTTGAGTATTGCATTTCCTTCAATGGTATCAGCCGTTTCCGGGATTTCTTCAAAGCAGCCAATATCTTCAAGGCTTAAAACCTTAATACTATCAGGTAACAGCAACTGAATTTCTTTAATTTTATTGTGGTTATTGGAAGCGAAAACGAGTTGCATAATTTTGTTTTTTTTATGTTGCAAATATACTTGATGAAGACTAATATAATTATTATTTTTGCCACGTAAAATTCACAGAGATTATGGTAAAAGATTTATTCGAAAGAATACAAAACAATAAAGGTCCATTAGGAAAATGGGCATCACAAGCAGAAGGATATTATGTTTTTCCAAAATTAGAAGGAGAACTGGGACCCAGAATGCAATTCCACGGAAAAGAAATTTTAAACTGGTCAATCAATGATTATCTGGGTTTAGCCAATCATCCTGAAGTTCGTCAGGCAGATGCTGATGCTGCCATCAAATATGGAGCTGCCTATCCAATGGGAGCACGTATGATGAGTGGTCATACCGATGCGCACGAACAATTGGAAAAAGAATTGGCTGCTTTTGTAATGAAAGAGTCAGCCTATTTATTGAATTTCGGCTATCAGGGAATCATGTCTGCCATCGATGCTTTGGTGACTAAAAATGACATCATTGTTTACGATGTTGATGCCCATGCCTGCATTATAGATGGTGTGCGTTTACATATGGGAAAACGTTTTACCTACAAGCACAATGATTTAGAAAGCATGGAGAAAAACCTTCAACGTGCTACTAAAATGGCTCAAGAAACCGGAGGCGGAATTTTATTTATTACCGAAGGTGTTTTCGGAATGCGTGGCCAGCAAGGAAAACTAAAAGAAATTGTAGCAATGAAAAAGAAATACAATTTCCGTCTTTTGGTTGATGATGCTCACGGTTTTGGAACTTTGGGAAAAACAGGAGCCGGTGCCGGAGAGGAACAAGGATGTCAAGACGGAATTGACGTTTACTTTTCTACGTTTGCCAAATCAATGGCGAGTATCGGAGCTTTTCTTGCCGGAGATAAAGATGTTATCGATTACTTAAAATATAATTTGCGTTCACAAATGTTTGCCAAAGCATTACCAATGATTCAAACCGTTGGTGCTTTAAAAAGACTTCAACTATTAAGAGACAATCCGAGTCTTAAAGACAAGCTTTGGGAAAATGTAAATGCTTTACAGAACGGTTTAAAAGCACACGGATTTAATATCGGAGACACCAATACTTGTGTAACTCCAGTTTATCTTGAAGGCTCTATTCCAGAAGCTATGGTAATGGTAAATGATTTGAGAGAGAATTATAATATTTTCTTGTCTATTGTGGTGTATCCTGTAATTCCAAAAGGAATTATTTTGTTGCGAATGATTCCGACAGCATCTCATACTTTACAAGATATTGAAGAAACCTTAACCGCTTTTGATGCCATAAGAGAAAAGTTAACCAACGGAACTTATGCTAAACTAGCTGAGGCCAATGTCGAGAATATGGCTTAGTCCAAAATTGCTTAATAAAAAACCATCCTTTATGGATGGTTTTTTATTTATTAAAACTGAATTAGATACCTGCAACATAATTACTGCTCATTTCCGTGTAAACAGCCTGAGATATTTCGCCGATTAATTGTGAAAGCTTTTTATTATCTTTCCCTTTAGTCATTATTGTTAACAGATAAGTCCGGTTATCAAGATAAACAATCGCTGATTCATGTAATTGCTTTTCTGCAGGGTTACCAGATTCACCAAATTTATGGGCTACGACTGTATTTGCAGGCAAACCTTTTGTAATTCCATCCCTGAATTGGCATTGTGTTAAAAGTTCAGCCGCATATTCCGAATCATTGATGGTTAAATAAGCCGCATTATAAATTGCTCTCATAAAAAACGAATATTGTTTTACAGTGACTAAATACTGATTATCATATTCATTTGGCGTTTCTAATCCAAAGTCGGTAAACAGTTTTTTGAAAGTTTCAGGTTTCATATTCGATTCTAACAATATTGTGGCATTGTTATCTGAATATTTAATCATATAATCCAACAACTCTTTTATAGTATACTTGTGTCCGACTTTAATTGATTTCTCAGCATATATAATATCTTTCTTTGCGTCAACAGGTTTGTCATATAACACTACTTTATTTAAAAATCCCGGATTTTCCTCATTCATTTTTAAAATGGTAATCAATACCGGAACTTTTAAGAGTGAAGCAGGTTGGTATTTTTCATCATCATTTACACCAACCCAGTCACTGTTGACATAATCTCTTAAATAAACCGATGCTGAAGCTACATCTCCGCTTGCCTTATATCTATTAATAATGTCCGCAAGCTGCTGCTTTGTGCCGGCTAAATTATCTGACTCACATTCTTCATCAACAAACATTAATGGTTTGATATATTTTAAACCATTTAATCTTTTGACATCATATTTGCATATCGGTGTACCGGAAATACTGCTAATCTGTTTATTGAATTTTTTTGCTTCCAAAAAAGAAGTAACTCCATATGTTGTTAAAACAGCAAACAGAGAAAAAAGAAGCATTTGTAAAAAAGAGTAATTTTTGTTTTTAAGGTTCATTTTGTTGGGGTTTAATTTTGATTGGTAAAAATAATCAATACTTTTCAGTAATTGCAAATACTATAACAATTTCCATTTTTAAAACCCTAAGGGTTGGCAAAGTCTTTAAACGAGCCATAATTAATTGACACAAAAAACAAAAAAAATCAATAAATTAGCCACATGATTCGAGTGTCAATTATTGGTTCCGGAAATGTTGCCCAGCATTTAATTCAGGCATTCAGCAAAACCGCTGATATTGAATTGGTTCAGGTATTAGCAAGAACACCGAAATTTGTTCCCAACAGTGTTCCGACACCTAAAATAGTTTCAGATTTTAATAATTTAAAACCAGTTGATTTAACCATAATTGCGGTTAGTGATAATGCTATTGCTCAAGTTTCTGCGCAACTCCCTTATCAGAATCAATTGGTTGTTCATACATCTGGAAGTGTTGCAATGGAAGCATTGAATGACAAAAACCGCAAAGGTGTTTTGTATCCTTTGCAGACATTTTCCAAATCAAAAGAAATAGATTTTAAATCGATTCCGATTTGTATTGAAGCACAAAATGAAGCTGATTACAAAACACTTGAAGCAGTTGCAAAATCATTATCCGGTTCGATTCATAAAATCAATTCTAAACAAAGAAAATCGCTGCATGTCGCTGCAGTCTTCGTGTCTAATTTTACCAATCATCTTTATCTGATTGGTTCTGACATCTGTCAAGAAAACGGATTACCGTTTGATATCTTAAAACCTCTCATTAGGGAAACCGCGAATAAAATTGAAACCCTTTCGCCAATTGAAGCACAAACCGGTCCTGCAAAGCGAAAAGACACTCAGACCATCAATGAGCATCTGTTATTTTTAACTGATGAAAACCAAAAAGAAATATATAAACTACTAACAAAATCAATTATTGATAATGGGAAAAAGTTATAAGGAAATACTAAACAACATCACAACTTTCATTTTTGATGTTGATGGCGTGTTAACAGACAGCACCGTTCATGTTACGCCAACAGGTGAAATGCTGCGAATCATGAATATTCGCGATGGCTTTGCCATGAAAGCAGCTATAGAAAGCGGTTACAATGTCTGTATTATTTCCGGCGGAAACAATGAAGGTGTTCGTATCAGATTAAAGAACTTAGGCATTACCGATATTCATTTGGCTTCTCCTGATAAGGTCGAAACTTTTAAAGAATACATTGAACTTTATAACATAAATGCTGAGCAGGTATTGTATATGGGCGATGATATTCCCGATTATCATGTAATGCAATTGGTAGGATTACCTGCATGCCCTCAGGATGCAAGCCCTGAAATCAAAGCTATTTCAAAATATATTTCGCATAAAAAAGGCGGCAAAGGCGCTGTGCGTGAAATGATTGAACAGGTGATGAAAGTTCAGGGGAAATGGCATTTGTATTACAACGGAAAACACGATTAATTTTAAAACACCCAAATAAATTCAATGAAATATTTAAAGCTTATACGTTACCAAAATCTTTTACTGCTTGCCCTGATGCAGCTCATTTTTCGCTTCGGATTTTTGAAGTGGCAGGATATCTTCCTTTCACTTGCCGACTGGCAATATGGTTTATTGGTTTTGTCAACTGTTTTAATTGCAGCGGCAGGATATGTCATCAATGATATCATGGATCAGGAAACCGACCGCGATAACAAACCCGAAACCCGAATTATAGGAAAAAGCATTTCTGAAAAGGCTGCATACAATCTGTATTTTGTTTTAAATATAACCGGAGTCGGTATTGGGTATTACTTAGCAAATGTAATCCACAAACCGAGTTTTGCCGGAGCTTTCATAATTGTTTCTGCAACTTTATACATGTATGCTACAAGTCTGAAGCAGATGTTGTTGGTTGGTAATGCAATAGTGGCTTTGCTTCTGGCCTTCAGTGTTATCATTATTGGACTTTTCGATTTATTACCGGCTACTTATGATGGAAATCAGGTAGAAATGGGTGTAATGTTTTCTATATTAATTGATTATGCTGTGTTTGCATTTATTATAAACTTTATCCGCGAAATAGTTAAAGATATGGAGGATGCTGATGGCGATTACAATCAGGGAATGAATACTTTACCTATTGCGCTTGGCGTAAACAGAACTTCAAAAGTTGTCTCGGTTTTGGGAATAATTGCAACTCTAATTTTGTTATGGTATATCAATAGTAATCTGATGTCGTCTAAATTATTCTATGCTGTTATTTATGGTTTGCTTTTGATTGTCGGACCGATGATTTTCTTTGTTGTTAAAGTCTGGAACGCCAAATCAAAAAAGGATTTTCATCTGCTGAGCACTGTCTTAAAGTGGATAATTTTCTTTGGAATACTATCTATAATGGTGATTACTTTTAATATAAAATACCATGCTAAAGGATAAGCTCAAAAATTATAAAATTATCCTGGCTTCAGGTTCGCCAAGAAGGCAGCAGTTTTTTAATGACCTGGATTTAGATTTTGAAATCCGGTTGAAAAACATCGAGGAAATTTATCCTGACAATCTTCAAGGTGTTGAAATTACTAACTTTTTAGCCGAATTAAAAGCCAATGCATTTGATGGAGAAATTAAAGCAAATGAAATATTAATAGCGAGCGACACCATTGTTTGGCTCAATAATAAAGCATTGGGTAAACCAAAAGATTACGATGATGCCTTTGCAATTTTGAAATCATTGTCTAATGCAACACATGATGTAATTACATCTGTCTGCTTTAAAACAATTAAAAAAACAGAAACAATCTTTGAAGTTACCAAAGTAACTTTCAGCGAGCTTTCGGACGATACAATTCGGTATTATCTTGACAATTATAAACCTTTTGACAAAGCCGGTGCTTACGGAATCCAGGAATGGATAGGGCTGATTGGCATTACCCGAATTGATGGTTCTTATACCAATGTGGTTGGGCTGCCGACGGAAAAAGTGTATAACTACCTGAGTAATTATAATTGAAAATTGTAACTTTACTAAAAAACAAATGCTATGGCTGAAACAATGAAATTCCCCTTCTACATCAAACTAGCAGCCCTACTCTTTTGTTTGTCATCGATATTTGTTGCCTTATATTTTGGTCAGGAAATAATTTGTCCTATTCTACTTGCGCTGCTTTTTGCGATAATGCTCCGCCCTGTTGTTAATTTCCTAAACAAAAAGCTTCGCTTTCCGCATTTCATTGCAGTCGTTCTGGTTATTGTACTATTTGTGCTGTTATTTCTTGGCGTTTTCTATTTTATTTCAGTACAGGTAACCGATATGGCTGATGATTGGGGAAAAATCAAACGCAATTTCTTTTATCATCTTGAACATTTTCAACAAATGATCAGGGACAATTTTCATTTAAGCAAAAGCGAGCAAAATGAAATCATTACCAAAGCAGCCAATGATAGCATGAATGATGGTAAAAAGATTGTTGGTACGACATTGAATTCGTTTGCTGATGTAATTCTAAATGCGACTTTGGTTCCCATTTACGCTTTTCTTTTCTTATATTATCAAAATCATTTCATTGTTTTCCTTTGCAAATTATGCAAACCTGAACATCATAGAAAATTGAAAGAAGTGCTGTATCAGATAAAAATTGCGGTACA
>DBIH01000286.1 GCA_002296885.1 Flavobacterium sp. UBA807
GGAATTTTGCGATTGGGCTATCTGGATTTGTGGGTTCTAACAATTCGATTTTATTAGGACCGTTCATAAAAAATGAAGTCTTTACACCTTCGCTGGCAACTTCTTCTTCTTTATAGGGTGGATTTCCGAACAGTTTTTCGAATAATAAATTGGAGGTTTCCAAGCTATTTACAGCAATGCCGATATGTTCTATTTTTCTCATTCTTAATAAGTATCAAAGTTGCAAAGTTGCAAAGTTACAAAGAAACAAAGTTTTGCCTCGGTTTTTAAAGATAACTATTTAGGTAACTTGTCCCTAAAAAAGGCGAAAGTGAATTTTAGCCCCGATTGGAGCGGCACCGAAGTATAGCGGAAAGCGGGTGGGATTTTCCTAAACAAATAAATGTTGTGCTAATAAAAATTTAAAACTCTGTCACTTTACTACTTTGTAACTTTGCTACTTAAAAAGTTGTATTTTTGCGCCATGGAAACAAATAGACAGAAAAAAATAGGAAGCGTTCTTCAGAAGGATTTAGTAGATATTCTTCAGGGTGAAGTGCGTAAAAATGGTATTTCGAATTTGGTGATTTCGGTTTCGAAAGTTTCTGTAACTACCGATTTGTCTATTGCCAAAGTATATCTGAGTGTTTTCCCTCAGGAGAAAGCAGCCGAATTACTGGAAGCTGTCAAAACAAATGCTCCTTTAATTAAGCACGATTTGTCGCAGCGTGTAAAACTGCAATTGCGAAAAGTGCCAAATCTCTCCTTTTATATAGATGATTCTTTGGATTATATAGAAAAGATTGACAATGCTTTGTCGGGAAAAGAAAATCCGATTGAAAACCGCGACTTGTTAGAAAAACGCAAGAAATCTTAAAAGGTGTAATTAAAAAATAAAATCCCACTTGCGCTCTTTTATTTTTTTAATTCACATTATGCCAGAACCTAAACTTAATAACTCTAAAATCATACGCATAATTTGAATTTCCCACTATACATAGCCAAACGATATCTTTTTAGCAAAAGTAAAAACAATGCTATCAATATTATTACCGGCATTGCATCGATGGGAATTATTGTCGGAACGCTTGCTTTGTTTGTGGTGCTTTCGGTTTTTAGCGGGTTACGCGATTTCAGCCTCTCGTTTACCAATTCGATTGACCCCGATTTAAAATTAAATCCCCGTCATGGAAAAACTTTTTTTATTTCTCCGAAACAGGAAAAACAAATTACAAGAATTGGTGGCGTTGCTTCCTATAGTAAAGTAGTTGAGGAACGCGTGCTTTTCTTTTTTGATGGAAAAGAGCAGGTTACCTATTTGAAAGGCGTTGATGTCAATTTCACTAAAACCAATGTAGTTTCCAAAAATCTTTTTAACGGAAAATGGCTTCAGCCCAAAACTGATGAAGTGGTTTTAGGTTACGGGATTTCGCAAAAATTATCGCTTGGGCTTTTTGATTACAACAATTCTTTTGAGGTTTATGTTCCGCGAAAAGGGAAAGCTGTTATTGAGAGCGAAGCTGAAGCATTTAACAAATCTGAACTTATTCCGGTTGGAATTTATGCTATAAGTGAAGATTTAGATTCTAAATATGTTTTTGCCGATTTGACACTGGCTCAGGAATTATTGGAATACAAATCCAATCAGGTTTCAGGAATTGAAGTCAAAATGAAACCTAATGCCAATGAGGCAGAAGTAATAGAAAAACTTAATACTCTTTTTCAAAACAAAGTTGATGTTAAGACCCGTGCAGAGCTAAACGCTACCTTATATAAGATGCTCAATACCGAGAATATTGCGGTCTATCTTATCTTCACTTTAGTCATTATTATTGCGTTGTTTAATTTAATTGGCGCTTTGATCATGATGGTTTTGGATAAGCGAAGTAATTTGAAAACGCTTTATAATCTGGGTTCTGAAGTTAAAGATCTGAAAAAAATATTCCTTCTGCAGGGAAGTTTACTGACTATAATTGGCGGGATTATCGGATTGATTTTAGGAATTATTGTTGTGGTCATCCAGCAGCGTTTCCAGTTAGTCATGATAACTGATTCATTATCCTATCCGGTTGTTTTCAGCATTCAGAATGTACTGATTGTTTTTGGAACGATTGTAACGCTTGGTTTTATTTCAAGCTGGATTGCCAGTAGCCGCGTTAGCAAAAAATTGTTGGATTAAACAAATTGATATCCGGAATAAATATCCTGAATCTCCTCTAGTTCTTTATATAAAGCTTCCGCAGTTTCAAGCGTAACCAATTTGAGTCTGTGTTCCTTAAAGTTCGGAATTCCTTTGAAGTAATTGGTATAATGACGGCGCATCTCAACTATTCCAACGCGTTCACCTTTCCAATCCATAGACCAGGTTAAATGATTTCGCGCGGCTTCAATTCGGTCTGCCATTGTAGGTTGTGCCAAATGTTCTCCTGTTTTGAAGTAGTGTTTAATTTCGTTAAAAATCCATGGATAACCAATTGCTGCACGACCTATCATCATTCCGTCCAAACCGAATTTGTTTTTGTATTCTAATGCTTTTTCAGGTGAATCGATATCTCCGTTTCCGAAAATCGGCATAGTAATTCTTGGATTACTTTTTACTCTGGCAATATGTGACCAATCGGAATGACCTTTATACATTTGGGCTCGTGTTCTTGCATGAACCGTCAATGCCTGAACGCCAATATCCTGTAATCTTTCGGCAACCTCATCGATATTGATTGAATTTTCATCCCAGCCCAAACGCGTTTTTACCGTTACCGGAAGACTAGTTCCTTTGATTACAGCTTTCGTCAGGCGTACCATCAAATCGACATCTTTCAGAACTCCGGCTCCGGCTCCTTTGCAAACCACTTTTTTCACAGGGCAGCCAAAATTGATATCCACCAAATCGGGTTGAACAGCATCGACAATTTTTGCCGACATTTCCATTGCCTCTTCATCACCACCAAAAATCTGGATTCCGACCGGTCTTTCATAATCGAAAATATCCAGTTTCATTCGGCTTTTAATCGCATCACGAATTAAACCTTCAGAAGAAATGAATTCCGAGTACATCAAATCGGCGCCATGAAGTTTGCACAAGCGACGAAACGGCGGATCGCTCACGTCCTCCATAGGCGCAAGTAACAATGGAAAATCAGGAAGTTCTATGTTGCCGATTTTTGGCATGGATGAATATTTTTTTGCAAAAGTAATAAAGATTGCCGAATCATGATTGTTGATTTAGAATTTCAGATTTTATTCTGCTTTCAACAATCGTTAATCTTCATTCCTCAATCAAAAACTTTACGCTATATTTGCCGATTGAATGCGTTAGGGATTGGAGCAAGTACCGTGTACTGCGGAAAGCCCGACCCGCTTGCGGGTAACGCCCATACTTTGACAAGCTCAGTATGACAATTTTTAAAGAAGATGAAGAACATTAGGAATTTTTGCATTATTGCACACATTGACCACGGAAAAAGTACGCTGGCTGACCGTTTATTGGGAGCAACTCAAACGGTTACGGCTCGTGAAGAAAAAGCGCAGTTGTTGGACAACATGGATTTGGAGCGCGAGCGTGGAATTACGATTAAGAGCCACGCCATTCAGATGGAGTACACATACAAGGGAGAAAAATATATCCTGAATTTGATTGATACTCCGGGGCACGTTGACTTTTCGTATGAAGTTTCACGTTCGATAGCGGCTTGTGAAGGTGCGTTGCTAATTGTTGATGCGGCACAGAGTATACAAGCACAAACAATCTCGAATTTATACCTTGCTTTAGAGAACGATTTGGAAATAATTCCGGTACTGAATAAGGTTGACTTACCAAGCGCAAACCCTGAAGAAGTAAGTGATGACATAGTTGACTTGCTTGGTTGCAAGCTTGAGGAAATCATTCATGCTTCGGGCAAAACCGGTTTTGGTGTAGACAAGATTTTGGAAGCCATAATCGAGAGAGTTCCGGCTCCTAAAGGAAGCAATGAGGAACCGCTTCAGGCGTTGATTTTTGATTCGGTTTATAATCCGTTCCGCGGAATTGAAGTTATTTTTCGTGTAAAAAACGGAGAAATCCGAAAAGGCCAGAAAATCAAATTTATGGCTACGGATAACGAATATTTTGCCGACGAAGTAGGTACACTTAAACTCAATCAGGTCCCGAAAGACGTGATATCGACGGGTGACGTTGGCTATTTGATTTCCGGAATTAAAGAAGCAAAAGAAGTAAAGGTTGGTGATACGATTACCGATGCAAAAACACCAACTACCAATATGATTGTTGGTTTTGAGGATGTAAAACCAATGGTTTTTGCCGGAATCTATCCTGTAGATACCGAAGATTATGAGGATTTACGTGCTTCGATGGAGAAGTTGCAATTGAATGACGCTTCATTGGTATTTGCACCTGAAAGTTCTGCCGCTTTAGGTTTTGGTTTCCGTTGTGGATTCCTTGGAATGCTGCATTTGGAAATCATACAGGAGCGTTTGGAGCGTGAGTTTGACATGACTGTGATTACAACAGTTCCGAACGTTTCGTATTTGGCCTATACTAAAAAAGAGCCTGATACTCCCATTATTGTAAACAATCCGTCTGACTTGCCAGAGCCTTCAAAATTGGATAGAGTTGAAGAGCCATTTATAAAAGCAACAATCATAACAAAAGCAGATTTTGTTGGAAATGTTATGAGCTTGTGTATTGAAAAACGTGGGATTATTACCAATCAAACGTATTTAACAACTGAAAGAGTTGAATTGAATTTTGACATGCCTTTGGCTGAAATTGTTTTCGATTTTTATGATCGGTTAAAAACCGTTTCTAAAGGATATGCGTCTTTTGACTATTCACCAATTGGTATGCGTACTTCTAAATTAGTAAAACTCGATGTTTTATTGAATGCCAATTCCGTTGATGCGCTTTCAGCCTTGATTCATGAGGACAATGCTTATAATATTGGTAAAAAAATGTGCGAGAAATTGCGTGAATTAATCCCAAGACAACAGTTTGATATCCCAATTCAGGCTGCGATTGGGGCGAAAATCATTGCGCGTGAAACGATTAAAGCATTGCGCAAAGATGTTACCGCCAAATGCTATGGCGGAGATATCTCTCGTAAGCGTAAACTTTTGGAAAAACAGAAAAAAGGGAAAAAACGTATGCGTCAGGTAGGAAACGTAGAGATTCCGCAGGAAGCGTTTATGGCCGTGTTGAAACTGAATGACTAAAAAATGCTAGAAGATAAAACTCCACAACGAACTTCACTTTCCCAATTGGGAGAATTTGGTTTGATTAATCATTTGACAAAAAACTTTGATATAAAACAGCCTTCTACTTTAAAAAGCATTGGTGATGATGCTGCTGTTTTGGATTTTAAGGACAAAAAAGTAGTTGTTTCTACTGATTTACTCATTGAAGGTGTTCATTTTGATTTATCCTATATGCCTTTGCGCCATTTAGGCTACAAAGCTGTGGTTGTAAATGTATCCGATATTTGCGCAATGAATGCGAAGCCAACGCAAATAACCGTTTCTATAGCGGTTTCAAATCGTTTTCCGTTGGAAGCTTTAGAAGAATTGTTTGACGGAATTGCGATGGCTGCGAAATTTTACAACGTAGATGTTATTGGCGGCGATACAACTTCATCGCAAAAAGGGCTCATCATTTCAATTACAGCAATTGGCGAAGCAAATGAGGTAGACATTGTATATCGTGATGGCGCGAATAATGGGGATTTATTAGTTGTCACTGGTGATTTAGGTTCGGCTTATATGGGATTGCAGGTTTTGGAAAGAGAAAAACAGGTTTTCCAAGTGAATCCAAACAATCAGCCCGATTTAGATGCTTATACCTATCTGATAGAACGTCAATTAAAACCAGAAGCACGTCACGACATTCGGGAATTATTATCAAAACTTGAAGTGAAACCTACTTCGATGATTGATATTTCGGACGGATTATCTTCTGAGATTATTCATATCTGCAAACAATCGAAAGTTGGCTGCAATTTATATGAAGAAAAAATTCCGGTGGATCCACAGTTTATCAATGTTTGTGAAGAATTCAACATAGACAGCACAACAGTTGCCATTAATGGCGGCGAAGATTATGAATTGTTGTTTACTATTGCGCTTGATGATTACGATAAAATAAAAGCCAATCCCAATTTCACTGTTATTGG
>DBIH01000116.1 GCA_002296885.1 Flavobacterium sp. UBA807
TCCATAGTTTTGGCCAACGATAAAACCTCATTCATGTCTAAACCTTTTCTCATTCTGGTTCCGCCACCGGCAGCACCGCCACGAAGCGAGTTGATTACCGTCCATCCTTCAGCTTCAGTTTCTGAATCTTTCCAATTGAATACTATTTCGGGCTGTTTGTTTTCGAATTTCTGTAATAATTCTTTCATTGTGATTAGTTTAGTGCGTTAGTTTGTTAACGCTTTTGTGTTTGCGGTGCAAATATAGGAAATAGGATTAGGATTTGACTATAAAAAAAGCCACTCATTTGAGTGGCTTTTTCAACTTTTATTTTTTGTTTTCTTTAAAACGTTTGTCCGGGGTTCCGTCTTTTTTAAGCGGTCCTTTGGCTTTTTTATTTTCCTTGAAACGTTTGTCCGGAGTTCCATCTTTTTTCAACGGAGCTTGTGCTTCTGTTTTAGCTTTGGTTTCTTTTTTTGCAGCTCCCTGAGCCGATGCAGTTAATGTAAATCCTAACAAGGCGATAACTGCTAACATTAATTTTCTCATTGTATTATATTTTTTGGTTCGAGTAGCTAATTTATGAAAAAAGATGCTCAGCTAAACTTAAGATATTCTTAAAATAACTCCCGAAGAATGATCGTGCTTCGCTCCGGTGACACTTGATAAAACATTGACTTCATTTCGAAGTTTCAACACGCCAAGTAAGGCAAAAATCAAAGCTTCTTTAAATTCAATTGTTTTTTTATCGGGAATAACGATTTCAAGTTGAGGTAAACACGACTGCATTCGTTCCATCAGGAAATCATTATAGGTTCCTCCGCCGGTTGCTAAAAGTCTGCCATTTTTAGTTGGTAATGCCAAAGCGGTTTGAAAAGCAATATGCTCGGTGAACGTATGCATTTTGTCTTCGGTCGGGATATTGTATTTCTCAATTAAGGGCAAAACGATTTCTTTTACAAATTCAAATCCGAGCGACTTTGGAAATGATTTTTTGTAATAATCCAAAGAGTTCAAATCATTCAGTAAATCAACATTGAGTTTCCCCGATTTTGAAATTGCGCCTCTATCATCATAATCCAATCCAAGTTTGTTTGCATAAAAATTCAAAACCGTATTTACCGGAGAAATATCAAAAGCAATCCTGTTTCCATTTTGCTCAAAAGAAACATTTGAAAACCCGCCAAGGTTTAAACAATAATCATATTCAAAAAATAGAATCCTGTCGCCAATCGGAACCAAAGGGGCACCTTGTCCGCCAAGCTCAACATCCTGAACGCGGAAATCACAAACCACAGACTGATTAATGAGCCTTGAAATTTCCGGAAGGTTTCCAATCTGAAGTGTAAATCCGTTTTGAGGTTGATGTAAAATTGTATGTCCATGTGAACAAACGGCATCAAGGTTTTGTATGTGATGTTTTTCGATAAAAGTTTTGATGACATTGGCTAAAAGAACAGTGTAATCCTGATTGAGTTGTACCAGTTCGGTTTCCGAAAATCCAACAGCAATTTTAAGTTTACTGAGCCAGTTATCGTCATAAGAAACCGTTTCTGCTTCGAGGATTTCAAAGTTCCATTTGGCATCAATAATTGAAAAATGAATGTACGCCAAATCAATGCCGTCAAGCGAAGTGCCCGACATAACTCCGATAACATTATAAGTTTCCTTGTGCATTGGCTAAATTTACGAAAACGTTTGAAATTTTAACTTTATTATCATACTTTTGGACACCAAAATTAAACAATAGCTAACATAATTTTCACAATATGGATTTTAATTTAACCGAAGAACAATTAATGATTCAACAAGCCGCGCGCGACTTTGCTCAAGCGGAATTATTGCCTGGCGTAATTGAAAGAGACGAACATTCAAAGTTCCCGACGGAGCAGGTGAAAATGATGGCGGATTTAGGTTTCCTCGGAATGATGGTTGACCCGAAATATGGCGGAGCCGGATTGGACAGCGTTTCCTATGTTTTGGCTATGACCGAAATCGCAAAAGTAGATGCTTCGGCTGCGGTCATTATGTCGGTTAACAATTCCTTGGTTTGTGCCGGAATGGAAAAATATTGTTCGGAAGAGCAAAAAATGAAATATTTGGTGCCATTGGCAAAAGGTGAAGTTATAGGAGCATTTTGTTTGTCTGAGCCTGAAGCAGGAAGTGATGCGAGTTCACAAAAAACGACTGCCAAAGATATGGGCGATTACTATTTGCTGAACGGAACCAAAAACTGGATTACCAATGGAGGCACAGCTTCAACATATTTGGTAATGGCGCAAACCGATGTTGAAAAAGGGCACAAAGGAATCAATGCGTTTATCGTTGAAAAAGGCTGGCCGGGTTTTGAAATCGGTCCAAAAGAAAAGAAAATGGGAATCCGCGGAAGCGATACGCATTCATTATTGTTTAATGATGTTAAAGTTCCAAAAGAAAACAGGATTGGTGCTGACGGTTTCGGATTTAATTTTGCGATGAATGTTCTAAACGGCGGAAGAATCGGTATTGCTTCTCAGGCATTGGGAATTGCAACCGGAGCTTATGAGTTGGCTTTGAAATATGCTCACGAAAGAAAAGCATTCGGTAAAGAAATTTTCAAGCATCAGGCAATTTCATTTAAGCTGGCTGATATGTTTGTGAAAATTACAGCAGCAAAACTATTGATTATGAAAGCGGCTTGTGAAAAAGACGAAGGAAAAGACATTGCACATTCGGGGTCAATGGCAAAATTATATGCTTCTGAAGTAGCTTTGGAAGTTGCAAATGATGCAGTTCAGATTCACGGAGGAAACGGTTATGTAGCAGAATACCATGTAGAACGTATGATGCGCGACTCAAAAATCACTCAGATTTACGAAGGAACATCAGAAATTCAAAGAATTGTAATTTCCCGTGGTTTGGTATAATATTTTTTATTAAATTTGGACTACCATGATTTAATATTTTAAAAATTAATAATCATTAAACCCTTTCAGCAATGGAAGGGTTTTTTGATTGTAATAATTAGTACATTTACCTTATGTATGAAGAATTAAAATACTGGTATCTCCGTGATCATAAATTGTTTCGGACGTTGAGCTTTTCTCAAATCAAGCAATTATGCATCATTGTTGGTTTCAAAAAAGCAAAAAAAGGGGATGTGATTTATTTTTCCTCATCTGATGTGCCAAGGGTTTTTCTGCTCAAAAAAGGAAATATAAAGATTGTTTCCATTGATGAAGACGGAAACGAAACCATCAAAGACATTATCCAGAAAGGCGATTTGTTTGGTGAACTCGAACTCGAAAGTGACAGAAATTCCAACGAATATGCAAAAGCCTTAACCGATGAGGTTTCTATTTGTAGTTTCTTATTATCGGACTTTGAAGATTTATTGCTTCGGAATCCAAATCTTGCTTTGTCCTATACCAAATTCGTCGGATTGAAAATGAAACGTCTCAAAAACAGCTACGCCAATCTGGTTTCCAAAGATGCCAAAACACGTTTGCTTTCTTTCCTGAAAGACTGGGCAGAACGCGATGGCAAACAGGATGGAAATCGTGTTGTCATTGAAAACTATCTCACCCAAAACGATATTGCGCAGATTATCTGTACTTCGCGCCAGACAGCAGTTTCTCTGCTAAATGAACTCGAAGAAATTGGGCTGATACATTACGGAAGAAAAGAAATTATCATCGAAGACCTATCCAAATTGTAGCACAGGGAAAATCGTCCATCACCTTGCGGAAATTGTCCATTTTTCCGCCTTTAAAGCTGTCGCATCTTTGCAGTGTCAATAATGACGAACAACTTTAAAGAAAAATAAAATGACAACATTTACCGTTCCAACAAGAGAACAAGTTTCAGAAAACAATCAATTAGTATTTGATAATTTACAAAAAATGTTAGGATTCGTGCCTAATTTGTATGCCTTTATCGGTAATTCAAAAAACGGTTTAGAACGTTATTTAGCGTATCAGTCTGCAAAAACAACATTAAGTAATAAAGAAAAAGAAGCCGTAAACTTAGTCGTAAGCCAGGTAAATGAATGTGTATACTGTCAAAGTGCTCATACTGTTTTGGGCAAAATGAATGGCTTCTCGGACGAAGAATTAATCAACATCAGAAATAGAAAAGCTACTGATGCAAAACTAAATTCTTTAGTGAAATTGGCTGCTGAAATCACAGAAAAAAAGGGAAAAGTAAATCAGGAAACAATTGACACTTTCTTTGCTCAAGGTTATACCAATGAAAACTTAGTAGATTTGAATTTGTTAATCAGTGACAAAGTTGCAATGAACTTTTTGCATAACCTTATCAAAATACCGGTAGATTTTCCATTAGCTCCGGCACTTTAATTTGTAAATTAGCAAGCCAATCCGATAAGGGTTGGTTTGCTTTTAATTTTTTAGTCATGAACGAAGAAAAAAGATTTCCGCTACCACCATTTGATATGGAAAAGGCGTTGCAAAAAGTTCAGCTTGCAGAAGATGCTTGGAACAGCAAGGACCCGGAGCGTGTTTCAAAAGCCTATACTATTGACACCGAATGGCGCAACAGAACTGAATTCATTAACGGTCGTGATGAAGTTGTTGCTTTCCTAAAACGGAAATGGGAAAAAGAACTGAATTACAAACTTAAAAAAGAGCTTTGGGGTTTTCGTGAAAACCGAATGGCTGTACGATTTGAATACGAATATCAAAATCATGACGGACAATGGTTTCGTGCTTATGGAAACGAGCTTTGGGAATTTGATGAAAATGGTTTAATGCGCAAACGTTTTGCCAGCATCAATGATATGGAAATTACGGAAGAAGAAAGATATTTATAAGATGACCAATAAAAACACCTTTACTTTAGTCAACTCCGAAACCGGAAATTTGGCCTTCAAGCTTTTCTCGTTTGAAAATAACAGCTCTTTTGACCATATCCAGCGACTAAATTACTATTCACTGATTTGGATTCAAACAGGAAACGGAAAAGTAAAAGTGGACTTTTCTGAATATGATTTTACTCAAAATCAATTATTGGCGTTTGCTCCGTATCAACCTTTTATGCTGACATCAAATGAGGAAATAAAAGGTGTTGCCATTCATTTTCATCCTGATTTTTTCTGTATTCACAAACATCATCGGGAAGTAGCCTGTAGTGGAGTTTTGTTCAATAACATCTATGAACCTCCTTATGTAATTATTGATTCGGTGACAAAAAATACTTTTGATATGGTCTTGGAGCAAATAAAAACTGAGATGCAGAATCCGGCTCTGGCACAATACGAATTATTGGTCTCCTATTTAAAAATCATATTGATAACCGCTTCAAGATTAAAAAAAGAGCAGCAAAATGAGTCCGCAAATCCAGTTGATAATACTGCACCGTTCATTCTGCAGAATTTGAAGAATTTCATTGAAACCCATTTCAAAACTAAACATTCTCCGAGTGATTATGCCGATTTATTAAATATAACACCAAAAGCGTTGGCTAAAATCACCAAAAGTCATTTTAACAAAACACTCTCTAATTTAATTGCAGAACGTATCATCATTGAAGCCAAAAGAGAATTGTATCTGACTAATAAAACAGTTAAAGAAATTGCGTATGAACTGGGTTATGATGATGAGCATTATTTCAGCCGTTTTTTCAAAAACAATGCTGACGTTTCACCACAAATTTATAGAGAAACAGTTGGTTTTGCAAAAGCAATGAGTTAATACAGATAAATTTCATCCCAATTGTAAACTAACCGACAATTCCCCATTTCATTACTATTTAGCTTTGTATTATGAAAAAGCTATTTATATTCCCAATTTTATTGCTGCTTTTGTCTTGCCAGGAAGAGGGCGAGTTGACCAAAAGTGTTGATGATACTGTAATTGCTCAAAATGCAATCCTAAAATTTCATGGAACTTTCGAACCTACAAGCGGAATCAACGTTTCGGGCGAAGCCAAAATTTATCTTGAAGGAAATCAATACAAAGCGCAACTAAAAGATTTCAGTATTTCAAGCGGTCCCGATTTAAAAGTTTATTTATCAAAAGCTGCTACACCAACAGAGTTTGTTAATCTTGGAAATCTGACTTCTCAAACGGTTTATCCAATCCCATCTTCGGTCAATGTTGATGAATATTCCCATGTGCTAATTCACTGTCAACAATACAATCATTTGTATGCCATTGCACAATTAATTCAAAACTAGAGATATGAAAAAGATAATTTTAGTTTTAGGTTTTTTGTTTATGGAAAATTTTGTGTTTTCTCAGGGTTGCAGTGATGCTGGAATTTGTTCTGTTAATCACGGATTTCAATCGGAAACTAAGCAATTTAAAAACACGCTTGAGTTTGCGGCTATATATAGTTTAGGTGAATCTGATGTGAGATATTTTTCCCCATACATTTCCTACGCAAAGCGATTCAATGAAAGGTTTTCATTTACAAGCAAAGTAACTCTTTCTACAGCCGATGGAAGTTTTGGTACCCGAACCCAATTGGGAGATGCTTTTTTGATAGGGAATTATACTTTTAAAGAAAACAGCAAAAAGCAATGGAGTGTTTTGACTGGATTCAAATTTCCGTTTACGGCTTCCAATCTAAAGATAAATGGTTATTCTCTGCCTTTAGATTATCAATCAAGTTTAGGAACTATTGATTTGTTTTTGGGAATAAATTTGCATTATAAAAAATGGGATTTTAATTCTGCAGTACAAATACCGATCTTCAATCTCAATAAAAACTCCTATTTCAAAGAATATGGTGGCACAGATGATTTTCCGTCAACAAATTTGTTTCAACGTAAATCAGATGCATTGTTAAGAGCTACTTATTCTATAAAAACACTCAATAAAAAATTCGCATTTAAACCCAACGTATTGTTCATTTATCATTTGGGAGAAGATAGTTTTGAGAACATTTTTGCCCAAAGAGAAAATATTAATGGTTCTGATGGATTAACTATAAACGGAAACTTAATAACTTCGTATAAAATTGCAAAACAAAGTAGCCTGGAACTTTCTTTGGCAACACCTTTTGTGGTTCGGGATGTCAGACCAGATGGTCTAACCAGAAGTTTTGTTCTTGGGCTTCAATATCAATATTCATTCTAATACTTAAAAATAAAATCATGAAAAAACTAATCTTATTACTATTCATCGGAATGACATACGTACAAAACTATGCGCAAACCCAATATTTAAAAAGCGGCGTTGCCGTTCAGGGTTATGATGTGGTTGCTTATTTTGAAAGCAACAAAGCGGTTCAGGGTAATCCTGAAATCAATGCACAATACAATAAAGCCGTCTATTTCTTTTCTAATGCAAAAAACAAAACTGCTTTTCTGAAGAATCCTGCAAAGTATGCGCCTCAGTTTGGAGGTTATTGTGCTTACGGAGTTTCAGAAAATCATCTATCGCCTACAGATCCACAGGCTTTTACAATTGTTGATGACAAGCTTTACCTGAATTATAACCTGGAAGTAAAAAAAATGTGGTCGAAAGACCGTGAAGACCGCATCAAAAAAGCAGATGCCAATTGGGTTAAAATCAATAAAAAATAAAATCTTGCGCCAAATGTAAACTACCTGACAATTTGCTTTTTCACCCCATTCTATCTTTGCTTCATCAAACAAGAAAAATATAGAATCATGAAAAAACAAATTTTAATCCTTTTCGTTGCATTACTTTCAATAGCAACATTTGGACAAACTGCTGCAAAAAGAGCAGTTGAATTCAATCTGGAGAATAAAGTAGCTATTCAGGGTTATGACCCAGTGGCTTATTTCACTCAGAAAAAAGCAGTAAAAGGGAAACCCGCTATTGCAACAACCTATGAAGGTGTGATTTATAACTTCTCATCGCAGGCCAATAAAGATTTATTTCTTAAAACTCCATCGGCCTATGAGCCACAATATGGTGGTTGGTGTGCTTATGCTATGGGTGCTAATGGCGAGAAAGTCGAAATCAATCCGGAAACTTTCAAAATCGTTGACGGAAAATTGAACTTGTACTATAATGCTTTCTTCAACAACACTTTGAAAAGCTGGAATAAGGACGAAGTCAATCTTAAGAAAAAAGCAGATGCTAACTGGAAAAAAATAATCAACTAACAAACAGGAAAATGAAAAACTCGATATTTATATGGATTGTAAAACTGATAGCAGTTATCATTTTGGTGCAGACATTATTCTTCAAATTTACAGGAGCTGAAGAAAGCGTTTATATTTTTTCCAAACTCGGAGCGGAACCTTTTGGAAGAATTGGTTCAGGTGTGGTCGAATTGATTGCTTCGATTTTGATACTGATTCCAAGAACCACTTTATTGGGTGCATTAATGGGTGCCGGAACTATGCTCGGAGCCATTTTTTCACACTTATTTATTTTGGGAATCGAAGTCAAAAATGACGGTGGCGAATTGTTTACTTTGGCAATAATTACGTTACTTTGTTGTACGATTTTGATTTTTCAGAATAAAAATAAATTACCGGATTTACTTAGGCTTAAAATCTAAAAACTGAAATAATATAAAAATCGTAACTGATATAAAACCACCAAAATATGCTTATAAACTCCCTTAATAAAGCATTGAATGAACTGGTTTCATTATTGAACCAGCTTTCAAGTGATGATTTTACGTCTCCCTGTAAAGCTTTGAGCAACTCCACAATTGGTGAACACACGCGTCACATTATTGAAATGTTTCAGTGCCTGGAAAATCAATACGAAAGCGGTGTTGTAAATTATGACAAAAGAAACCGAGATTACAGGATTCAGTCCGATACAAATTTTGCGTTGCATTGTATTGCCGACATTAAAAGCCAACTTTTAAAAGAAGATAAAAAACTAAAACTTCAACAATTTATTGATTGCGAAGAGATATTAATCGACAGCAATTATTTCAGGGAATTGCTTTATAACCTGGAGCACTGCATTCATCATCAGGCTTTAATAAAAGTAGCGGTTTTGCAATTTGATCATTTACAGATTGATGATAATTTCGGCGTAGCGCGTTCAACTATCGAATACCGGAAACAATGTGCACAGTAAGCTTTGTTAATGCCAACGGCAAGATAATTATCACATCCAATCGTGATGAACAGACCATAAGACCGAGTGCCATTGAACCCAAAAATTATCTCATCAATAATAAAAAAATAATCTTCCCAAAAGATAAAAAAGCTGGTGGAACCTGGTTTGCCATCAACGAAAATGGGACTGTCCTGGTACTTCTGAATGGGGCTGAAGAGCGACATGTTTTTAAAGACAGTTGGAGAAAGAGTCGTGGACTGATTCTTCTGGAACTCATCAGCAGTGATTCGGTCAAAACCGAATGGGAAACTATCGATTTAGACAATATTGAACCATTTACTCTGGTTGTTTTTGAAGATCAGAAACTCTATCAATTGCGATGGAATGAAACTGAAAAAAGCATTTTGGAATTGGATACAAATAAAAGCCACATCTGGTCGTCTTCGACTTTATATCCAAAAGAAATCAGGAACAAAAGAGCGAGTTGGTTTTCAACTTTTCTCAATACAAAACCTGAAGTGAATGAAGAGGAAATGTTCAACTTTCATCGTTACACCGAAGAAGGAAACAGCGAAAACGGATTGGTTATCAATAGGAGCAACTTTTTAAAAACACTCAGCATCACGCAGGCTATTGTTGAAAAAAATAAAGTCAGGATTCATTACAACGACTTGATCGCCAAAACCGATTTTAACAACACTTTCATATCCGTTTGATTCGTAATTTCAAATTCATAATTCGTAATTAAATTGAAACTGTTTTTCCATAAATTGTTCCATTGGGAATATTGGCCCTTCGAAATCGTGTATATTCCGATTTACTTTTTGTGGGCATATTATGCGTTAAAAGCCAGGACGATTTTCTTCTTTAATGCCTGCAATCCCAGCATGGAAAATGGAGGTTTTTACATGGACAGCAAAATCAAGATCTATGATTTGATTCCGAAACAATTTTACCCGAAAACCAAATTCGTCAAAGAAAAATTACCATTTGATGAGGTAGTATCGTTGCTGGTAAATTCAGGAATTAACTTTCCGTTCATTGCCAAACCAGATATTGGATTGCGGGGTTCTGCTGTCAAAAAAATTGATAATGTTGATGAACTGAAATCATATCATTTCAAAGCTGATTTTGATTATCTGATTCAGGATTTAATTCCTTATGAAAATGAAATCGGGATTTTTTATGTGCGTTTTCCGCATGAAAAACATGGTAGGATTACCGGAATTGTGGCTAAAGAATTTCTAATTGTTGAAGGTGATGGGCACTCGACAATTTCAGCATTATTACGAGCAAATCCACGATATGAAATCCAGATGAATGCCTTGAAAAAAGAATACGGCAGGCATTTGAAAACAGTCTTGGCAAAAGGCGAAAAAAAGAATCTGGTTCCGTATGGCAATCATGCACGCGGCGCAAAATTTCTTGATTATAGCCATCTGATTTCACCCAAACTTACAAAAGTCATTGATGAAATGTGTCTTCAGGTTCCTGAATTTTATTTTGGTCGAATGGATTTGATGTACAATTCCTGGGAGGAATTATTGAGAGGGAAAAACTTTTCTGTTGTCGAACTCAATGGAGCTGCGAGTGAACCGACACACATTTACGACCCAAAACATTCCTTGTTTTTTGCATGGAAAGAACTGGCACGGCACATTGGTTATATGTTTCATATCAGCGTTGAAAATCACAAACGCGGATTTCCGTATTTATCACATAAAGTTGGAATGGAGCAATACCGTATGCATTTGGAACAGTCAAATAAAATTGTTCATTTCTGATGCAGCATATCAAGAACATATTGGTTGGTTTTTTGGTCAGTTTTGTTGGCTCAATTCCGCTCGGGTATCTTAATGTTGTTGGTTTTGCCATTTATAATAATTCCGGATTTCAATCGACTGTACTTTATTTATTAGGTGTCATCTGCATCGAATTTTTTGTCATTTACCTGACTTTAATTTTTGCCAAAAAACTAATAAGTAACACTAAGTTGTTAAGATTTATTGAAGCTTTTGCAGTCCTTTTTATGTTAGCCTTGGCCTATGTTTTTTATTCCAATGCAAATTCGGAGAATGTAAATTATACGATTTTCTATAATGTTTACAATAACCGTTTTTTGACCGGAATCATTTTAAGCTGCTTGAATTTTATTCAAATCCCGTTTTGGTTAAGTTGGAATTTATATCTTTTAAATGGAAATTATATTGAAGTTTCAAACACAAGAAAATACTTTTATGTTTTCGGAACTATTGCCGGAACCTTCTTCGGCATGTTGACACTAATTGTTTGGCTTAATTATTTTGCGACTAATGTCGCATTCTTGTCAAAATATCTAATGAAAATCATAATCCCACTTGTTTTTCTTGGACTTGGAATTTTTCAGGCGGTAAAATTTTATAAAAAGTATTGCCGATAAATTTCAATTGTTTCATTTCAACTTTTATTATATTTACCAGACTTAAAGTTGCAAATGAAAAACATCATCATCACAGGAACTTCACGGGGAATAGGCTATGAGCTGGCTTTGCTGTTTGCAAAAGCCGGGCATCAGGTTTTAGCCATTTCGCGTCAAACTCCAAAAGCATTCCTTGAAAATCAAAAGATAACCTGCCTTTCTGTTGATTTATCCATTGAATCTGATTTGAAAAAAGTGCAGGATTTTCTTTCTCAAACCTGGAAACATGTTGATGTCATCATTCACAATGCCGGAAGTTTAATAAACAAACCGTTTGCACAAATCACACAGCAGGATTTTGAAAATGTTTACAAAGTCAATGTTTTTGGCGTTGCCAATCTTACGAGAATTTGTCTGCCGTATCTTAAAAAAGGCAGCCATGTTGTTTCCATAAGTTCGATGGGTGGAATTCAGGGAAGTACAAAATTTCCCGGACTTGCAGCTTACAGTTCGAGCAAAGGAGCAGTTATTACATTGTCAGAACTATTGGCAGAAGAATATAAAGAACAAGGTATCGCCTTTAATGTTTTAGCGCTTGGTGCCGTAAACACCGAAATGCTACAGGAAGCTTTCCCAGGTTATGAAGCTCCAATTTCTGCTGATGAAATGGCAGCGTACATTTTCAATTTTGCGTTAACAGGGAACAAATACCACAACGGAAAAATAATTCAGGTTTCATCCAGTACCCCATAAAAATTATGAGTTATGAATTATAAGTTATGAGTGAAAGCATAATAAAGAATAAAAGTTTTGATTTAGCTGTTTCAGGTGTTGAATTTTATAAAGATTTAATTTCAGATAAGAAAGAATTTGTTATGAGTAAACAATTTCTTCGTTCAATAACTTCAGTTGGAGCCAATGTTCGTGAAGCGATAAATGCACAAAGCAAACTTGATTTTATTCATAAATTTTC
>DBIH01000084.1 GCA_002296885.1 Flavobacterium sp. UBA807
CATTACGAGTTGTGCATAGATGAAAACCGATGGTGTTACTATTAGTAAAAACATCAGCTTATTTGTTGCTGTGATTTTAAAATGAGCCAGGATTTTGCCAAATAAACAGAATGTCAAAAACAGTAAAACTGCCTGAAGGAAAAGAATAACATAAGGATTAAAACCAAAAGAAAGCAGTAAAAACAACGGATATAAAAATGGTCTTTTGCTTACTATTTCGTCATGAGTAGAAAAGAAATCCCCATTGGCTATCTTTTGTGCAACCTGTAAATAATCATAAGAGTCGTCGAGGTAAAAATTCCCGTTGTGCATTCGTAATACCAATAAAACTACATAGAATGCAATTAGATAAAGTGCATTCTTTGCAGTGAAAAAAGTATTATTTCTCTTCATGATAGTCTTCTTCAGTATTGATTGACCAGATATTATCTTTTGATGTGACTCCGTTTTTTATGTTTTGAACCGCCTGTATAGCGGTTAGCATCGAATGGTCCTGATTATTGTATTTGTGCATTCCGTTTCTTCCTATCAGGAAAAGGTTTGGAATTGTATCCGTAAATTCTTTGATGGTTTCGAAACTACTGTACGCTCCAAAATAAGCCGGGTAGGTTTTCGGAACCTTAATAACCGTAGAATCTTCAACTGCTTTGCTGTTTTTTATGAATCCTAATTTAACCAATTCTTCGGCTGCTAAGGATACCATTTCGTCATTGGATAAATTCCATAATTCATCATTTTCATTGCAGAAGTACTCCAAGCCAAGCCATGTTTTTGAATTATCCTTAACCAGATAGGGACTCCAGTTATTAAAGACCTGAATCCTTCCCACCTTTACATAGCTTTCCTGTATATAAATCCAATTGTCCTCAAGGTAGAAACAGGTCTCGTCGAGCAATAATCCAACCGTAATAAAATCGCGGTATATCAGGTTTTCAGAAACATTTTTTACTTCAGAAGGCACTTCAAAAGTAAAAGCCTGAATCAGTTCTTTTACCGGCATGGTTGAAATGCAGTAATCAAAATCGATTTGTTGAATCTCTTTGGTGTGTATGTTTTCTATGATGCATTGTTTCAAATTTCCACTTCCGCTGAGCGATATTACTTTGTGGTCAACAATCAAATCACCTCCTTTTTCTTCAATCTTTTCGGCTACTCTGGTCCATAAATGTCCAGGACCATACTTTGGATAAAGAAAGTATTCTATTAATGACGTCTCCGTTTTTTTTTGACTTAAATCTTTTTTCCTGAAAGGTTTGAGGATATAATTCAAAAGCGTTTTATAAACCGAAAGGCTTTTGATTCTTTGTGCGCCCCATTCGGCACTGATTTCATTGCATGGAACACCCCAGACTTTTTCGGTATAATCCTTAAAAAAGGTTTTATACAAATGTTTTCCAAAGCGGTTTATGAAGAAATCTTCGAGGGTTTTTACATTCTTTATCGGAAATAAAATGCTTCTGGAATAGCTCAAAACAATCTTGACTGTTTCAAAAAAGCCAAGTTTTGTGAGCGTAGTAAGGTTTAGTTTTATGGGGTAATCGAAGAAAGTTCCTTTGTAAAATATTCTCGAAACCCTCTTTCTGATTAAAAAGACATCGTCGGGATTGCTGATGTTTTTATTTTCTATTTTGATTGCAGCTTCCTTGTTTTGGTAGGAGATCTTGACTTTATCTTCAATTGTTTGAATAGGTAAAATTTGCTGCCACCAATTCATTACTTCATCCGATTTTGAGAAAAAGCGGTGTCCGCCAATGTCAATCCTATTACCGTTATGGTTTTCGGTTCTTGAAATTCCGCCCCAGTTGGAAGACATTTCCACTACAATTGGCTTGATGTCGGTATGATTTAGAAGTTCATATGCTGCGGTTAATCCGGCAGGGCCTCCGCCAATTATGAGTGCTTTTTTCAAAATTTATCGAATAATCATTACTTTTTTTACTGCCGTTTCAGAGGCATCTTCGGCAGCGATAAAAATCATGTAAACGCCTGAAGCAACTTTGTATTTCCCAAAAGCTGTGGTGTCCCATTCGATGGTTCCGCCTTCGGAAGTGGTTTCATACACCAGATTACCTTCAATATCGGTGATTTTAATATTTGCTTTTGAAATCAGGCCTGCAACCTTAACCGTTCCATCAAATCCGGGACGGACCGGGTTTGGATATACATAAACCGCATCTAAATTGTCAGCCGGTTCGGTTGATGTTCCTTTAAAAGAAACCAATCCTTTATCGGTTGCAAAAAAAACCTCTCCTGTAGTTCCGTTGATTTCAATATCATTTACCACATCACTTGGCAGCGGTGAATTATCAGTCGTGAAATGATAAATCGTTTCCTGCCCGTTAGACGAAACAAGAAAAACGCCCGAATCTGCTGTTGATATCCATTTTTGGTTAGAGCCGTTCACGGCAATATCCGTTATGTATAATTCACCCATCAGCTGCTGCCCTACGCCATTTTCATCAATGATAATTGCATTGGCTTTTATCTGGTCTTCCGAATTATAACTCCCGGTGCTGCTGATAACTCTTAAACCTCGGTTTGTTCCTATCCAAACCTGATTCCTGTTGTCAATGGCTAATGCTCTGACATCAACAGAAGGAAGTCCTCCTAAATCTTCACCTTCTGTTATTTTTTTAAATCCAACACTTGTACTTTCATTGTAAGCGATAACGCCATCAAGATAAGTTCCCATCCATTTTGTCCCGCTTTTATCGATTGCAATCCTTGAAAAATCTCCATGATCATAATTAGAAAGAATACTTGACATATCATACGACTGCCATGAGCCGCCTGACTTTAGGACATTCAGCCCGGGTTTTACACGGCTGTTTGTTACCCATAAATTCCCAGATTTATCAAAGGCCGATGGTCCGATTCTAATATTGGCTGTTGATCCCGATACCAGCGACTTTAATGTGCTGTTGCTTTCATTAAAAAGTGTTGTGGGAGCGTCAGATTCGAGTTCGAGCAAACCTCGGTTATAAGAACTTACGTAAATTTTATTTTCATCGGTCGGACTTACTGTGACTCTGGTCAATGCTTCTGTATCAGGAAGTGAACTATACGGAATATAAGACCATTGATTGGTTTCATTAAATTTATTTATTCCAAACTGCGAGAGTGAATATCCTATGTATTGATAAGGATCATAAAAAATGTTATATCCTCCATAAACTGCCCATAAATTTGTTTCAGAACTCGTAATCGAAAACATATTGTTCATTTTTGGCCCGTTAGGCATTATAAATTCAAAACTTGTTGGGTTACTGATTGTAGAAGAAACAATACCGTTTTCATTCGTTCCGATGTATATGTTTTCGTTGATTACCGTTGCGCAGGTAAATGTTACAGATAGTGCTGTAATTTGAGACGATAAAATATGTGTCACCTGAACTAATGATGTATTGTAAATATAAACGTGATTGGCTGAAGTTACAATTACATAATTCCCATAGGTCCTAATGTCCAGCCCTTGTTGTCCAAGACCTCCAATTTGCTGAAATCCTGCGCCGTTATTTTTATATATGTTATTATTTGCATTCAGGGCGATTAGCTGATTGTTGAATGTCACCATTCCAATCCAATAGCCACTATCAAAAACCTGCCATTGGGCAAAATCATTCAGATTTGGATTTGTTATAGAAGCCTTTCTGATACCATAATATTGTGTCACAGCATAAATTTCACCATTAAAAATATTGGTCTGGTAAACTTTTATTTCTTCTCCACTTGGTCCTATAAAATAAGTATCACCAAACTCAAGTGTTGCCAATTTATACTGCACAATTCCAAAATCACAGGAAACATAAACAATTCCCTGATATTCCATGAAATGATTGACTCTTTTGATATTGGCGGGGATATTTTTATTGATAATATCTACAACGTTTAATACACTACCGTCAGCATCATTGACAACAATCATTAATCCGTTTTGATATCCGATAATCGTTTTATTAAATGCATCACTATGATAAAGGGCTGTAATGGTTTGTCCCGAGAGACCATCAATGGTATTTGTGGTTTTAATCTCGTTGGTATTTAAATTTTTAGAAAACAGGGCGTTTTCTGCGGCAGCATAAAACTTGTCGTTTGATTCGGAAACATCTTTTATCTGATTGTATGAGAAATAACCTTTCCAATTTTGATTTTGCTGGGAAAATCCTATTTGGAAAAAAATTGTCATAAACCACAAAAAGTACTTTTTCATTTTATAGCAATTGGATACAAATATAATACAAACGTAAAAACTATCAATTTGTTATATAGCAAACAAAAATGCCATCAGTGGTGATGGCATTTTAGGGGTTTTATTCCGCTGCGCTCCGATTAATTAATTTTTCTTAATCTCAAATGCCTCGGGTTTTTGGTTGGTTTATTCTGTTATACTATTCCCTGAGCTAACATTGCATCAGCAACTTTTACGAAACCGGCAATATTTGCTCCTTTAACGTAATCAGTATATCCGTTAGCATCTGTACCATATTTTACACATGCTTCGTGGATGTTTGCCATAATGTTTTTCAAACGGCTATCAACTTCTTCTGAAGTCCAGCTTAGACGCAAAGAGTTTTGCGACATTTCAAGACCAGAAGTTGCAACACCACCTGCATTAGAAGCTTTTCCTGGTGCGAAAAGAATTTTTGCTTTTAGGAATTCGGCAACAGCTTCTGGTGTTGAAGGCATGTTAGCACCTTCAGCAACGCAGATGCATCCGTTAGCCACAAGCATTTTTGCCTCTTCTCCGTTCAATTCGTTTTGGGTAGCACACGGTAAAGCAACATCACATTTCACTTCCCATGGACGTTTTCCTGCAACGAATTTTGCGTTTGGATATTTTTTCAGGTAATCAGAAATTCTTCCGTAGTTCACGTTTTTAATTTCCATTACGTGTGCCAATTTAGTTGCATCAATTCCTTCAGCATCATAGATATATCCTGATGAATCAGAAAGTGTAACCACTTTTCCTCCTAACTGAGTTGCTTTTTCACAGGCATATTGTGCTACGTTACCAGAACCGGAAACAACAACTGTTTTGCCTTCAAAGCTCTGACCTTTTGTTGCCAACATACTTTGAGCGAAATAAACATCCCCATAACCTGTAGCTTCAGGACGAATTAATGAACCTCCGAAAGTGATTCCTTTTCCGGTTAATACTCCGGTAAATTCGTTTCTTAATCTTTTGTACTGACCAAACATATATCCAACTTCTCTTCCTCCTACACCTATATCCCCGGCAGGAACGTCAGTATCTGCACCAATATGTTTTGATAATTCGGTCATGAATGCCTGACAGAATTTCATGATTTCGATATCTGATTTCCCTTTTGGATCAAAATCAGAACCTCCTTTTCCACCGCCCATTGGCAATGTTGTCAAACTGTTTTTAAAGGTTTGTTCGAAAGCTAAGAATTTAAGGATGCTTAAGTTTACAGATGGGTGGAAACGGATTCCTCCTTTGTATGGACCGATAGCTGAGTTCATCTGGATTCTGTAACCTCGGTTTACCTGAGTATTACCTGCATCGTCGATCCAGGTTACGCGGAACATGATTACTCTTTCAGGTTCCACCATTCTTTCCAAAAGCATTTTGTTTTGGTATTTTTTATTTTGTTCAATAAATGGAATTACTGTTTCAGCAACTTCCATAACTGCTTGCATAAATTCTGGTTCATGGCCGTTTCTTTGGGCAACCATATCCATAAATGCGTTGATACTTTGTGACATAAAATTAGCTGTTTATAATTTTTAAGAAATCGATTTCGTAAAATCCGGACAAATATACATTTTATTCAATTAGACGAATATTTTTTTTTAAATTTCATTTGGCTTTTATGGTTATATTAAGAAAACTTGAATAAACCTATTTAAAGTGATGGCGATTAAAACCGTTTGTTTATTTTTCCGTATATAAATCAACTATTTTTTTATATTATTTTATAACTGATTGATGTTTTTATATATTTGTCGAGATTTGAACTAATTAGTATGCAAATGCCCAAAAATTTTATCATAACCTTATTGCTGTTATTTGGCTTGTCCAATAGCATGAATGCTCAGTTTGGATTTTCTCATGAAATAGGTGGTATCCTTGGTCCGGTTGCTTTTCAATCAGATTATGGTGAGCGTCATGATTTATCGACTAACCTTGGTAATACCGGTTATGGAATAGGGCTTGTTCACTATTTAAATTTTTCGTACAGAGCAGAATGTAACTGTTATACTCCTGAAACTTATTTTAATGATCACTTCAAATTACGAAGCGAGCTATCCTACAATAAAACTAATTTAAAGCATTTCGGAAAATGGGTTGATCCAAGCAGAACCAGTTTGATTGCGGATCAGTTAAGAGCTATGAGAGGTAGTACTGCTGTTACAAACATTGGAATGCAGTTAGAGTTTTTTCCATTGAGTATTAGGGAATTTACAGCAACTTTGGGGTCATTTGCGCCATTCATTAGTTTAGGTGGTCAATTCAGTTTTTACGATCCTAAAGCATGGTCAACACTTGGTCCTTTGAATACTCCTATCTCAACGCCTATTAAATATTACAACGCCACTACAAACCAAGGCGGTACTGTATGGTCGATTGTTTCGAGTGTGGGTTGTAGATATAAATTATCTGAATTATCAGACTTGATGGTAGACCTTAGATTGCAATATTACTTTTCGAACTGGGTTGATGGGTTAAATCCTGACCCAACAATTTATACTGAAAACAGAGCAAACGACTGGAATGTTTGGTTTAATTTCGGATATATTTACTACCTACAATAGTATTAAGAATCCTCTTTTTCGATTGCATCTTTATAATCCGGATAAAGGAATTTGTTATACGGAAATCTTGTGATGTGAATTTTTCTGACTGCTTCGTAAACTCTTTCCCTGAACTCTTCGAAGTTTTCTTTATTGGTTGCCGAAATAAACAAAGTGTTTTTTGCTCCAACATTACTCATCCAAGTTGCTTTCCATTCTTCAAGTGAATAATGTTTAGTGGTTCTTTCGGTCATTAAGTCATCCTCTTCAATAATATGTGCCTTATAGGCGTCAATTTTATTGAAAACCATTATTGTGGGTTTATCATCACTTTTAATATCCTTTAAAATCTGATTAACGGAATTGATGTGTTCTTCAAAATCGGGATGCGAAATATCTACAACATGCAATAACAAATCGGCTTCGCGAACCTCATCCAACGTACTTTTGAATGAATCCACCAGTTGGGTTGGTA
>DBIH01000219.1 GCA_002296885.1 Flavobacterium sp. UBA807
TTCGGTTGTTGTAAAATCGGATACAACAGCAACCAAGAAATTTGAGATAAAAGATGAAGGCGATGACAAAAAAGTAACCTCAAAAAGTGATAAAAAATTGGAGTGTGTTTTTGTGAAAGTCGGAAACAAAGCCAAAATCAGAATAGTAAAAACAGGTATTCAGGATGATACAAATATTGAAATTACCTCGGGGTTAAAGAAGGGTGATGTCGTTATTACCGGACCGTATACGACCGTTACCAAAGACCTGAATTCGGGTGATAAAGTCACTTCGAAAAAAGGTTCTTCGGACGCGAAAGAAAAAAAAGAAACATCGATTAGCGTTTCTACGAATTAAAAATCTCAGAATTTGACTTACATTCTCAATATAGAAACGGCAACCAAAAACTGCTCAGTTTCTTTGGCAAAAAATGGTGAAACTATTTTATGCAGAGAAATTGCCGAGCAGGGTTATTCGCATGCTGAAAAACTTCATGTTTTCATTGAAGAAATTTTAAAAGAAACCCGAGTTAAAGCTCAGGATTTAAAAGCTATTGCGGTGAGTAAAGGTCCGGGTTCTTATACCGGTTTACGTATTGGTGTTTCTGCGGCAAAAGGATTGTGTTATGCACTTGGAATTCCTTTGATTTCTGTTGATACTTTGCAGGTTTTGGCAAAACAGGCTTTGCATGTCATTGATTATGATGGTGGTTATATTATTCCTATGATTGATGCACGAAGAATGGAAGTTTATAGCGCAGTATATGATGGCGGTAACGAAAGGATAACTGATGTCAAGGCCGAAATCTTAACGGAAAACAGTTATGTTGAATGTCCGGAACCACTATATTTTGTTGGCGATTGTCAGGAAAAATGCAAAACTGTAATGAAAGGATTTAATTTCCACTTTCTTTCTGAAATCGTTTTCCCTTCAGCAAATGAAATGAGTTCTTTAAGTTTCGAAAAATTCAGCAAAGACGAGTTTGAAGACGTTGCCTATTTTGAGCCGTTTTATCTGAAAGACTTTATGATAGCGAAAGTCAAGTAACTATTTCTTCGAAGCCTCTTTCACAAACGGTTGAATCACAATGCCGGCTTGGTCAAACGCTTCTTTACATCCTTCCAGAACATCAGAACACATCTGTCCAAAATCGGCATTTTTTGCCCATGGCTGTATAGATAATTGAATGGCTGAATCAGTCAGAAGATTGACAATCACATTAGGAGCAGGAGTTTTCAATACTTTTGGATTGTCTTCCAAAACTTTCATCACAATTTCTTTGGCTGTTTTGATGTTCGTTTCATATGAAATGTTAAAAAGCAGATTGGCTTTTCGGTTTTTTCCCAAAGAAAAATTGGTGATTACACCGTTTGATAATATTCCGTTCGGGACAAAAATAGTTTGGTTGTTTCCGGTAACAAGTTTGGTTACAAAAATTTGAATTTCGCTCACGGTTCCGGCAACTCCTTGTGCTTCGATACTATCTCCAACGCGAAAAGGCTTGAATAAAATAATCAATACACCACCGGCAAAGTTGGACAAGGACCCCTGCAAAGACAAACCAACTGCCAAGCCAATTGCACCAAGAATGGCAACAAATGAAGAAGTTTCAATTCCCAGTTTGGAAATGAACGTTATGAAAAGCAAAAAACGCATTGCCCAAAGCAGACTATCCGCTAGAAAAACCGATAATGTTGGGTCCAGTTCACGCCGAATCATAATTCGTCTTACCAAACGATTGATAAGTCGAACGGCATACAGCCCAACAATAAGAACGATTAGAGCCGTGATGAGTTTTGGCGAGTAATCGATGCACATTTTAATAAAATTGTCGACGTACTCAGCTGATGAATGGATGTAATGCAGTTCTTTCTTTTCCATATTGTGCTAAAAAAATCCCGACGAATCGGGATAATAGTGGTACAAAAATACTAATTTAAAAAGTTAATCAGCGTTTTCATCTGCCGGTTTAACAGCATCTTCTGCTTTTGTTCTGATTTCTTCAGCATCTTCAGAAGCATCATCGGCAAACGAACTTACTTTTTCTTTGACCGTTTCGACAGTATCGTGTGCAAAACTTTCCGCTTTGTCGGCATATTCACCCGCTTTTTCTTTTACAGTTTCTGTTATATTTTCCAATGCTTCTTTGGCAACAGGAATCTTTTCGCTGATTGTTTCTTTGGCAGAGTCTATAAAATCTTCTACTTTGTCTACCAATGGTTCAGCCATTTCCTTTACTTTTTCAATGGCATTATCTGCTAAACTTTCAGTCGTGTCTGCAGCTTTTTCTTTGGCACCGCCAAACAAATTTTTAAAAAATCCACCTAATCCCATTTCTATAAATTTTTAGTTAGTTAATGACACAATATTACGATTTTTCTGTGACTTAAATTCCAATTTCTTTAGCAATTTCATTAAAATCGGTTGTTGGTTTTTGACAGGTTTTATTTTGACATAAATAGAACAATGTTTCGTTTTCTGAATATCGATTTTGCAGGAACGGAATAGATGATGTTTTCAAATTTCCCGCGATGATAATATTGGGAAGATATTTTTGATTTATTTTTTTCAAATGTTCCAAAGCAGTGCTTCCGCAGATAGCCAATTCCTTATTTTGTTCTGAAAAATGTAATAAGACATTTAGCCAATTTGAAAAAGCTGAAGGATAATCAACAGTTGGAACGATATTCTGAACCATTTGCTGACAGATTTTTTCATAATAACTGTTTTCAAAATAAATACTCAATCGGAACAAAGCATCAGCCATTACCGAGTTGGATGCCGGAATCACATTGTCTTCAACTTCAAAATGAGCCGTGATTAAAGCTTCATCTTTATGCGATGTAAACGAAAAGAATTGCGCTTTTTCATCATAAAAATTATCAAAGGCATAATCGGTCAGTTGCTTTGCATTCAGCAGCCATTTTTCGTCAAAAGTGATTTCGTATAACGAAATAAAAGCCTGTATTACGTGTGCATAATCCTCGAGAAAACCATTAATTGTTGCTTTTCCGTCTTTGTAACTGTGTCTCAGATTTCCTTCTGGGGTCCAAATTTTATTGACAATAAAATCAGCATTTTGCAGCGCGATTTCTAAATAGTTTTGGTTGCCCAATGCTTTATAAGCTTCCGCAAAACCTTTGAGCATAATGGCATTCCACGAAGTCAGGCATTTATCGTCAAGTCTTGGTTTGCTTCGTTTTTCCCTTTCAGCATAAAGAAGTTGTTCCCAAAGCTTTTTCTTTTGTTCCAATGTATCAATAGAAATATTTTGCTTTGCTGCAATTTCTTCCAAAGATTGGTTTTGGATTAAAACAAAATTTCCGTGTTCCCAATGTCCAAAATCGTTGACGTTAAAAACAACAGAAAACAATTCGAAATCATCCGGAAGCAGCAATTGCAATTCTTCTTTTTTCCAAACATAGAAGGCACCTTCTTCGAGGTGATTATCTTCGTTCAAGCTGTCGGCATCAAGCGCAGAATAAAAGCTTCCTTCTTTTGTAAGCCATTCTTTTTCGACAAAACTCAGTGTCTTTTCAATGACTTCTTTATAGAGTTTGTTTTTGGTCAATTTATAAGCATTGCAATAAAGTGAAACCAACTGACCATTGTCATAAAGCATTTTTTCGAAATGAGGAACGTGCCATTTCATATCGACAGAATAACGTGAAAAACCACCATCAATAGTGTCGAACAAACCGCCATAAGCCATTTTGGTCAATGTGAGATTTACAAAATCCAAAACTTTTTGATTTTTAGTTTGATGACCAAAACGGAGCAGAAATTCATAATTGACGGGCATCATAAATTTGGGAGCGCGTGCCATACCGCCAAAATCCCAATCGAAACTTCGTTGCCATTTTTCTACCAGCGTTTCTAAGATTTCAAAATTGAAATCCGCTGTGTCATTTTTTGAAATGATACTCAGCGATTGCAAACCATCATTTAGTTTTTCGGCATAATCGAAAATAGTTTGTGGTTGTTCGGTATAAATTTCCTGAAGACGTTCGAGTGAATTGATCCAGTCGTTTTTCCGGAAATAGGTTCCGCCCCAGATTGGTCTTCCGTCGGGCAAAGTTACCACGTTCATTGGCCAACCACCATGACCGGTCATGATTTGGACGGCTTTCATATAAACGGCGTCAATATCGGGGCGCTCTTCGCGGTCAATTTTTATGGAAACAAAATGGGCATTCATGGTTTCGGCAACTTCGTTGTCCTCAAAACTTTCGTGTTCCATGACGTGGCACCAATGACAGGCTGAGTAACCAATGCTGATAATGATGAGCTTATTTTCTTTTTTTGCAAGAGCCAAAGAGTTTTCATTCCAGGCTTTCCAATGCACCGGATTGTTGGCGTGTTGCAATAAGTAGGGACTCGTTTCGAGATGTAGTTCGTTCATAGCGATTTTTTTTAGCCCCGATGGGAGCGACATCCTTTTATTGCTTTATAGTAATGTCCTTCGGCTGTGCTCAGGGTGACAAAGCAATAAAAGATACAGCGGACAGCGGGAAACAGCTCCTAAATTACGGAATAAGAAAAGATTCTGAAACAAGTTCAGAATAAAAAAGCGTCTCCGAAGAAACGCTTTGAGGATTATCCGTTTAAGGCTTCGACCACGATGTCTTTGTCGTTGAGCATGTCTTTGAGCATGTTTTCGATGCCGCTTTTCAGCGTGAAAGTTGAAGAAGGACACCCATTACACGCGCCCTGAAGCACCACTTTTACACGTTTGTCGTTTTCATCATACGAATCAAAAAGAATGTTTCCGCCGTCGGCAGCAACCGCAGGTTTTACGTATTCCTCAAGAATATTTACGATTTGCTGGGAAGTCGTATCGAGATTGTCGAAGTTTTTGATTTGCTGTTTTTCCTGTTTTTCTGTTTTTTCAATCAGGCTCTCGTTGATAACGGTTCCTCCGTTTTCAATGAATTGTTTGATGAACGTGCGGAGTTCCAGAGTGATTTCGTCCCAGGAAATGCTGTCGTATTTTGTTACAGAAATATAATTTTCGGCAATAAAGATTTCTTTTACATAATGGAATTTGAATAATTCCTGCGCCAAAGGCGAAGCTTTAGCTTCGTCAATATTCTTGAATTCGGCGGCTGTTTTTGTCAAGGCTTTATTGACTACAAACTTCAGCGAAGCCGGATTTGGCGTGGTTTCACCGTAAACGGTAACCGGTTGTTTTTTGACCGGATTATCATTTGGCAAAACAATTACTCCGCCATTTTTGACAAAGTTTTCAATTTGTTCGGCAACATCCTCTTGCACGTCAGACCATTCTACAATGCTGTATCGCTCAATTGCAACAAAATTTCCGGAGATGTAAACTGTTTTTACAAAAGGGAGATAAAACAACTGCTGAGCTAAAGGAGAATTTTTGGCTTCATCGATATTTTTGAACTCAAAGCTCTCATTTTGAGTGATGAAATCAGGAAATTCAAATTTAACAATGGTCGGATTTTGAGTTTCTTTTATCGAGATTTTCATGAGAAAGGTTTATTTTTCTGCAAATTTAACAAAGTTATTTTCTGTGAATACCTATATTTGGACAATTAAACAATTAATTAACATATTGTGTGATTTTGCTTTTCAAAATCAATGATATAACGGCGTATTAATGAGACAGATCTTATTTCTTTTTTTTGCTGTCATAACCGGATTTAGTTCTTTTTCACAGGTTATTTCAGTTAATACTTCCACCTATACTGTCCCGCAGCTTGTTCAGGATGTTTTATTCGCGTCTCCATCCGGTGGCAGCTCGTCATGCGTTGGGGCAATCACTAACATCACCTGGAGCACAGGGACTAATTTTGGGTCCAGTAATGGAATAGGTTATTTTACGAATACAAATCCAAGTTTCCCGCTGAGTTCCGGAGTTATTTTAAGTACAGGAAGTGCTACAGCAGCACCGGGACCGAATACATCGACGCAGAGCAATGGTAGTAATGCGTGGCCGGGAGATCAGGATTTAACAGATTATATGAGTGGTTTGGGATTGATTGATCCTTCAGTTGACGACTATCACAATGCCACTATCTTAGAGTTTGATTTTGTTCCGCTAACCAATCAAATGAGTTTCGACTTTTTATTTGCATCGGAAGAATACGGTACTTTTCAGTGTTCCTATTCTGATGCATTTGCTTTTTTTCTAACGAATGTTACGACAGGTTCTGCGCCGGTTAATTTGGCTGTGGTTCCTTCAACAACAATTCCAATTTCTGTTACAACAATAAGGGATGACTCGGAATTGCCAACCTGTGGGGCAAGTAATTTTGCCTATTTTGGGTCTAACAACGAAGGGGCAAATGCAAATACTGCCGCAATAAACTTTAATGGACAAACAACTATAATGACCGCTACTTCAGCGGTTATTCCTAACAATACCTATCATATTAAATTAGTTATTTCAGATTTGAATGATAATTCGTGGGATTCGGCAGTGTTTTTAGGCGGAGGAAGCTTTAACATTGGAACTCCGGATATCGCAGGAACAGGACCGGAATTTGGAGGGCTTGATGATTTTTCGGGGGTGAATGCAATTTGCCGCTCGAAAACTATTGTTGCCCAGGCGGGTTCGGTTCAAATTCCGGGAGCAACATACGCATGGACATTAAACGGAAATCCTGTTGGAGCTAATTCTTATACATACACAATTACTCAGGCCGGGACTTACGGTGTTACTATCACTTATCCCGGAGGATGTCAAAAAACAGATACCATGGTTGTTGATTATTTGCCATCTCCAAATCTTGGAACACCAAATGATTTGACAGTCTGCAATCCTCCTTTCAATTTGACCGATAATTCACCTGTGATTTTAAATGGAACGGCAAATGCTATTCATTATTATCACACTTTATTGGAAGCGCAGCAATTTGCAATAACCTCTATATCCAATCCGACAAATTATAACGGGACAGATGGTGAAGTCATTTATGCTGCTGTTGAAGATGATGTTACAGGTTGTATAATCACGAAGCAGTTTGTTTTACATATTGACCCTAACTTGTGCATAACGACACCTGTCGCAGGTACACCACCTGATTTGTATGCTTATGAAACAACAATTGGCTCGGGAGTTGCTACATTTAATTTTAATCCGCAGACACCAATAATTTATGGATCAAATAATCCTGCAGATTATACAGTGACTTATTATCTTACTTTGGCTGATGCGAATGCCGGGACTAATCCGATAGTTAATGTCGGTTCTTTCATTAATACTTTAAATCCATAAAGGATTTATGCAGTTATATCTGAAAATGCAAATCCAACAAACATTGCTGTAACAAGCTTTCAATTGATTGTTGTTGCATTGCCAACAGTTACTATTTCGGGACCAGGCGCTATTTGTAGTGGAAGTTCTGCGACTATATCATTTTCAGGAACTCCGGGAGCAATCGTCAATTTTACCGAAAACGGAACTCCAAGGCAGGTAACTTTGAATCCATCGGGGGCAGCGACTTATGTTTCTCCCGGGTTAAGTATTACTACTGTTTATAATTTAGTTGATGCCACAATTACTACCCCTGCAGGTACAACAACTCAAACAGAAGTGGGGGCAGTTTCAGTTACAGTTGTGCCTGTCCCAACCGCGACAATTTCAGGAACGACGTCTGTTTGTCAAAATACATCAAGCCCTTCTATTACTTTTACCGGTTCGAATAGCGTTGCGCCGTATACCTTTACCTATTTAGATCCGAGTTTGGTTTCACATACGATTTCAACAATTGCGGGTAATAGTGTAACACTTCCTGTTTCTACTGCAACGGCTGGAACATTCACCTATACATTGGTTAGTGTTGCAGGTGCAGGACCGACAGTTTGTTCACAAGCTCAGGCAGGTTCAGTAACAGT
>DBIH01000191.1 GCA_002296885.1 Flavobacterium sp. UBA807
GGAAAATTACCATCGGATCCGCTGGGAAGATTATTCTCAACCGTAAAGTATGCAAAGTTGATTGTTTTTTCCTCAATGGATGAAGCAAATGCATCAATTGATACAATTAAGCATATACATGAAACCGTGGAGAAAAATCGTGACGCTTCGATTCCCGATTGGGCTTATCGCGATGTGCTTTTTATGCTGATTCATTATTCAATTGCATCTTATGAACTTCTCGAGAGAAAATTAAATAAAAACGAAAAAGAAGAAGTTTACAATGTTTTCTATCGGGTTGGAAAAAGAATGGGATTAAAGGAATTACCTGAAAATTACATCCAATGGCTTCCGATAAGGGAATCGCATTTAGCCGAAAATCTAAAAGCAAGCAAATACACCTATGACCTTTTCAAACAATATAAAAAGCATCTTGGACTGATGCGATATGAAGTGTTGATTGCTGCCCAAAAATTGGTTGTCCCAAAACGTGTAAAAAAACTATTGTATTTACAGGATTTCTCTGTGCTTACAATTGTCATTTCGATTTACAAATTCAGTCGCATTTTAAAGCTCGATAGTATTTTTAAAAATATGCTGCTACCAACGGAACATAAAACTCAAATAAAGGAACTCGATGTACAAACTGTTTAAAATTAATTCTAAAAAAACCTGTTCAGATTGGACAGGTTTTTTTATTGGAAATCGTTAAGATTGATTTTCCATTCTTTGTTTTTGTCATACCAAAGTTGACCATTTGAAACTGTCAATGGACAATCAAAATTATTGGTGTATAAACTTCCGGTTCCCAAACCCTGAGGCATTAAATTATTTTGCAGAAAAGTAAATTGTGCAATTGCATTCAAACCGATATTGCTTTCCAAAGCCGAAGTAATCCACCAGCCGATATTTAATTTTTCAGCAATGGAAATCCATTCCAGAGTTCCGCGAAATCCACCAATGAAACTTGGCTTCAAAACGATGTATTGTGGCATAATTTTTTGAAGCAGATTTTCCTTATCTTCTTTTGAAAACACACCAATCAGTTCTTCATCCAAAGCTATAGGAATTTTAGTGCTTTTACACAAAACTGACATCATGTCAGTATGATTTTTTTTAATAGGTTGTTCTATGCTATGAATTTTAAAACCAGTTAGTTGATTGATTTTAAATAAAGCATCATTTGAATTAAAAGCTCCGTTTGCATCGACTCTGATTTCAATAGTTTTTTCGTCAAAATTTTCACGAATGAAGCGTAATAAATCCATTTCTTTGTCGAAATCAATCGCTCCGATCTTCATTTTTATACAGCCGAATCCTTGTGAAATTTTGTCTTCAATCTGGGCTTTCATGAAGTCTTTTTCGCCCATCCAAATCAATCCATTTATCGAAATGCTTTTTGAGTTTTTTGTAAAATCTGAAGGAAATAATTCAAATGTGCTTTCGCTTTTCAAAGACAAAAAAGCCATCTCTATTCCGAATTGAATTGACGGGAATTCGATTAATTCCTCCCAAAGTTTTTGTTCTCCAAGGTGAATATTTTGACAGACCCATTGTATTTTTTCTGCATAATCAGGACGATCATCTGCCGATAGTCCGCGAAGAATTCCACACTCGCCTATCCCTTTTTTACCATCTTTTTCCAGAATGATAAACCAGGTTTCTTTATCAGTTAAAATGCCTCGTGAAGTTCCTGAAGCTTGTTTGAAATGTAGTATGTATTTGAAATAAGAAGCTTTCATTTTAAAGCGAAATGCTTTCCCCAATATCAAGAAGCATTAAATCTTTACCGGCATCAAAAAATTTCTTTTTGGCTTCTTCGTGATTGATGACAATAAAACCAAATGTATCATAATGACAACCCAAAATCTTATCGCAATCGACGAAATCTGAGGCTATTATTGCGTCTTCAATATCCATCGTAAAATTACTTCCGATCGGAAAAACAGCCAAGTCAAGCTTTGTTCGCATCGGAATAAGTTTCATATCCATTGTGAGCGCTGTATCGCCGGAAATGTAAATGTTTTTATGTTCCCCTTCGATAACAAAACCTCCCGGATTTCCACCATAAGTTCCATCTGCAAATGAACTGGAATGCACCGCAGCAACATATTTCACTTTGCCAAAATCAAACTGCCAGCTACCTCCGTGATTCATCGGGTGGTATTTAAAGCCTTTGTTGGCAAAATAAACGGCTGTTTCATACCCGGAAACAATTACAGCATCAGTGTTTTTTGCAATAGCTTCAACATCTAATGTATGATCGCTGTGAGCATGTGTCAGCAGAATATAATCGGCCTTTAAATCATTTATATTGATGTGCTTTGCCTTTTCATTTGCGGTTATAAACGGATCGACAATGATGTGTTTGCCACTAACTTCAATTCCGATACAGGCATGCCCGTAGAATGTAATTTTCATGATAAAAGCTTTTAAATGTAAGTAACTAACAAATCAGAAATAAAATAAATCAGGCCTAAAGCAAGTAGTACTGAAAGAAAAAATGTACTTAATGCCAATTTCTTCAATTCAGGATCAAGTAATTTAGGATTTCTGTTTTTACGAACTGTCATTAAATGCGAAATCAAAGGAAGATAAGCTGCTAAGAATATATATTGGTCGAAGTGAAAGCCGTTTAAAATTGCAAACAAAACAACTAAGACCATTGCCGAAATAATTAGAAAATAATGATATTTCTTTGCCCATTCCCCTCCTTTTTTAACTACAACAGTATTCTTTCCTGCTTTACGGTCGCTTTCTTCATCCCTCATATTATTGAGGTTTAGAACTCCGACGCTCAAAAAACCGATAGCAGTAGCAGGCAATAGCAAAAGCCAATCAATCTCCTTAGAAAACATAAAATATACTCCAAAAGTGCTTACCAAACCAAAGAAGATAAAAACAAAGACATCACCGTAACCACGATAACCATAGGCCCCTTTACCAACTGTATAACGAATAGCAGATGCTATGGCCAGAACGCCTAAAATCAGAAATATAAATGAATACATTAGGTAGCTTTCCTTAAACGCATAGTATATCAGCAAAATAGCAAAACACAATGTGATAAAGGAAGTTAAAATCATAGCGTTTTTCATCTGAAAAGGTGTGATTGTTCCTTTTTGTATAGCGCGTTTCGGACCAACCCTGTCAGCGTTATCTGTCCCTTTTACTCCGTCCCCATAATCATTAGCAAAATTGGAAAGTATCTGAAGTCCTAAAGTGGTCAGCAAAGCAAAAAGTACAATATTCCAGTTAAACATTGCTTGTGACATCGCATAAAAACTACCGACAATAATCCCCGATACCGAAAGTGGTAAGGTACGAACCCGAGCGGCTTCAATCCAGTGTTTCATTTTTTATAATTTATTGATTATGGCAACCATTTTTTATCAAAATTTGGCTTTCTTTTTTCCAAAAAAGCATCTCTTCCCTCCTTAGCTTCATCAGTCATATAGGCCAATCGGGTTGCTTCACCTGCAAATACCTGTTGCCCGACCATACCGTCATCGGTTAAGTTCATGGCGAATTTCAGCATTTTGATTGATGTTGGTGACTTCGCCAATATTTCCTGTGCCCATTGATAGGCTGTATCTTCAAGCTCAGCATGTGGAATAACCGCATTTACCATTCCCATTTCAAAAGCTTCCTGAGCCGAATAATTTCTTCCCAAAAAGAAGATTTCACGGGCTTTTTTTTGTCCAACCATTTTAGCCAGATAAGCCGAACCATAACCTCCATCAAAACTTGTCACATCAGCATCTGTTTGTTTAAAGATCGCATGCTCTTTACTTGCCAGAGTCAAATCACATACAACATGCAGGCTATGACCGCCTCCAACCGCCCAACCGGGTACTACACAGATAACCGCCTTTGGCATAAAACGAATCAAACGCTGAACATCCAGAATGTTCAAACGGTGGTAACCATCATCACCAACATAACCCTGATGTCCACGCGCTTTTTGGTCTCCTCCTGAACAAAATGACCAAACGCCATCCTTAGAACTTGGCCCTTCTGCCGAAAGTAAAACCACACCAATGGAAGTGTCTTCCTGGGCATCGTGAAAAGCCTGCAATAATTCGGATGTTGTTTTCGGACGGAATGCATTGCGAACATCAGGACGATTGAAAGCTATTCTCGCAACACCGTTGCATTTTTTATAAGTAATGTCTTCAAAATCCTTAACTGTCTTCCAATTAATTGAATTCATGTAAATGCTAAAATTTGTTAAATATAAATCTCAAAAAATAAATTGCTCTATTTTAGCGTAAAAATAAATGATTTTTTAGTCCAACCGACAAAAACAAATAGTAATTTCTTATGAATAAATTGATATTACGCGCTGCTTTGCTATTGATAAGCTTTGAAGGGTTTTCTCAAACTTATGAATTTCATACTGTTAAAGATATAGATGCCTTGCCGGTTATTTCGCAGGATAAGACCGGAACATGCTGGAGTTTTGCCACTACTTCGTTCCTTGAAGCTGAAATTTTACGCACAACAGGCAAACGTGTTGACCTTTCCGAAATGTATAATGTGCGCAATACTTATCTTGATAAAGCCGAAAATTATGTAATGCGTCAGGGAAAAGCACAATTTGGTGAAGGCGGATTAGCGCATGATGTCATCAACAGCGCAAGAAAATATGGTGTCGTTCCCGAAAGCAATTACACTGGAAAAACTAATCCCGATTTGAAGTACAATCACAATAAAATGGTTGCCGAATTGGAAGCGGTTTTAAAAAAAGCCGTTTCTGAAACTCCTAAAAATTATCCTAATTGGAAAGCCGATTATGCCGCTATCCTCGATACATATATGGGCAAATATGATGAAAATCAAAAAATACTCTTGCCAAAATCCGGAATCGATAATAGAGTAGCTACTGAAGAAAAATCTCTTACGCCAAAACAATTTTTAGCTTCTACTAAATTAAATCTTGATGATTATATAACCATCACATCATTTACAAACGAACCTTTTTATTCGAAGTTCATCCTAAGTATTCCTGATAATTTTTCCAACGGAAGCATGTACAATTTGCCCTTAGATGAATTTATACAAAATATTGACAATGCTTTGGATAAAGGCTATACATTAGCTCTGGATACTGATGTTTCAGAAGATACCTTTTCAAAAGAAACCGGTGTGGTTGTCATTCCTGAAAACGATAGCGATTCTAAAACAATCCTAACGGAAATCAAACCTGAAAAAAATATTACTCCCGAATACCGTCAGGCTGAATTTGAAAATTATGACACACAGGATGACCATCTGATGCACATCACAGGAAAGGTTGTTGATCAGAAAGGAAATAAATATTACAAGGTTAAAAACTCCTGGGGAACCAGAGCCGGAAAAGATGGTTATTTCTACATGAGCGTTCCTTACATCCGACTAAAAGCAATTTCGGTTTTGGTACACAAAGATGGCCTGACCAAAAAAACTAAATCAGCAATCGGAGTATAAAAGTTTACTTTCAGAATATACAAACCTGCAAAAACCTAATTCTTGCAGGTTTTTTGTTTTTATTTCTATATTTATCAAATAAATACTCCGAAATGAAACAGTTTTCCAATAAACAAAAACTCCAAATCCTATTTAGTTTCCCCGTAATTATCGCTTCTCTTGGCTACTTTGTAGACATTTATGATTTGTTGCTTTTTGGCATCGTCCGCATTCCAAGTTTGAAAAGCATGAACCTTGATGCTGATGCAGTTGGCACGATGATCATTAACTTTCAGATGATTGGTATGATATGCGGAGGAATTCTTTGGGGAATTTATGGCGATAAAAAAGGAAGACTTTCGGTTTTATTTGGCTCAATTCTGGTGTATTCGTTAGCCAATATTGCCTGTGGATTTTTACCTCAGTTCAATTTTGGCGACAAAGCCATTATTTATGCTTT
>DBIH01000015.1 GCA_002296885.1 Flavobacterium sp. UBA807
AATAATATTCTGTGTCATTTTTGGAATCATCAACCCATTTAAACTTAACCTTTTCCCCTGTTTTTTTTGAGGCAAGACGGGCATTTTCTTCAACATCATCCCACACAAACGTAAAAAACTCCCCTCTTGAATTAACGTTATCAGCAAACCATTCCTGTAATCCAGAAGGTGTTGATATATATTGATAAAGCAATTGCGGTGAAGAATTCAATGGGAATTCAAGTTCATAACGTATTTTACTATCCATGATTAGAACAAATTTTTTGGAAATATATAGAATATAAAGTCAATAAAAAAGTGTTTTTAAAAAATAAAAAAAATAACTGCTTTAGCTTTGGAACCATTGATATTAATTTTATATTTGCACCCGCATTCAGGGAATGCTAAATAATGGCGAGGTAGCTCAGTCGGTTAGAGCGCAGGATTCATAACCCTGAGGTCGGGAGTTCAAATCTCCCTCTCGCTACAAAAATGAAGTCAAGAAAATCAACGGTTTAGGTACTCTAAACCGTTTTTTTTATGTCTGAAATATTTTTACTTTTACAAAAAGTACACGATTTAGTACACGATTTAGAACACAATCCCCAAATTAATCAATTCAAAAACCTGTTGAAACAGAAAGACTTTACCGCTCCGAAAATATTTACTGGTGGAGTAAATATCCTGCTTTGGAATCAACTTAACGAATCCGAAAAAGCGAAAGCTTTATCAAAAAGTTGGTATATATATTATAGTTTTAGAGATGCAGAAACTGGCAAACTAAAAAGAATGCCAAACATCAAAGGCAATGTAAATAAGCTAAAAACTAAAAAAGAAAGGGTTGAATACTTAAATGCAATGTGTGTTGCACTAGAATTTTTACTTGAAAAAGGTTTCAATCCCAATATTAGCAACAATATTGAAGAGCTACTCGATAGAAAGCAATCCGAAACTTCAAAAGGGAAAAATACTAGCATTGCAATTCCTAAAGAAAACATTGCAATACCTACTAAAAACATTGTAATTCCAAGTAAAACAATTGCAATACCTAGTGAAAACATTGCAATACCCGAAATTCTATCAATTAAAGAAGCTTTTGAATTTGCATTAAACATAAAGAAGAACACAATCAGAGATACTTCATATAAAAACTTTGAATTAAGAGTTAGAAAATTCAGAAAGTCTTTGGATGAAAACAAACCAATAACTTTCATAACCAAAAAGGTTGTTAACGATTATCTGAATGACGTATTGGTCAATTCAAGTGCAAGGAACAGAAACAATACAAGAGCAGATTTAAGTTCATTATTTCAAGTTTTAGAAGACAATGAAATAATTGCAGATAACATAGTCAAAAAGATAAATGTTTTAAAGTCAAATCCTGAAAGAAATAAGACTTACACCTCTGAAATGCAGAAAGATATTTATTCTTTTCTCGAAGAGAACGACAAGTTACTTTTACTATTCATAAAATTTGTGTCTTATAACTTTTTGAGACCAATCGAAGTTTGTGAATTGAGAATTAAAGACATTGATTTAGTCGGCAAAAGGATTTATTTGAGAACAAAAAACAAAGTAGTAAAAATCAAAATCATACCTGAAATTTTGCTGAATGATTTACCCGATTTATCAAATTTTGCCCCTGAAAGTTTTCTCTTTACTCCTACTGGCTATGGGCAAGATTGGGTTACAGAACCAAATAATAAAAGAGACTATTTCTCAAAACGATTTAAAGAAGTTGTAAAAACGCACTTTAACCTGAATAAAGATTACGGGATGTACAGTTTTAGGCACACTTTCATCACTAAACTGTATAGAGAAATGCGAAAAACTAGCTCACAATTTGAAACTAAAAGCAAATTAATGTTAGTTACTGGGCATTCTACAATGACCGCTCTTGAAAAATATTTAAGAGATATTGATGCAGAATTACCAGAGGATTATTCAAACTTACTTCGATAAGTAATTTGCTAAATTCTTACTAAAATCATAGTATTTTTCTATTATATTTACAGTTCAATATTAAATAAGAGCCTTTAATGGAATTTAAGTTAGAAAACCTTAATTATCAAGACATCGCAATACAATCAGTAGTCAAAATTTTTGATGGTACTGATAAAAATAATTTTGATAATTCTTGTATTGAGGGTATTCGTTCAAACACAACAAAACTTACAACTGTTGATATTGAAAATAACATTAAAAATGTATTACTGGAAAACGGTATTTCAGAGGAAATTGCAAAGCTTTCAAATGACAGAGATATTTGCGTTGAAATGGAAACAGGAACAGGTAAAACACTTGTTTACATCAAAACTATTTTTGAACTTTTCAAAGAATACGGTTTTACAAAGTTTATAATTTTAGTTCCATCAGTTGCAATTCGTCAAAATATCATTGGAACATTTAAAGCGTTTGAAAGGCAACTCGAAAGCCTTTATGGTTTTAAACCCGATGCTTTTGAATATGACAGCAAAAAACTTCAAAAAGTTAGTCAGTTCATCGAGGAACAATATTCCCAAGTAATGATAATGACTTTGGCTTCTTTCAATTCAGAGGATAAAATTTTGAACCAAGCACAAAGGGAAGATTTATTTAACAATATTCCTTTTATTGAAGCCATTGGCAAAACCAATCCAATAATTATAATGGACGAACCGCAAGAGGGAATGGATACCGACAATTCCATAACTCAAATTGCAAAGCTTAATCCATTATATAAAATTCGTTATTCGGCAACACATAAAGTCGTTAAGAATTTGATTTATAGATTAACCCCATACGACAGCTACAAAGAGGGTTTGGTTAAGAAAATTGAAGTACTAACAGTAACCGAAAAAAATGACGAAGCAACTTTAAAAATTGAATTGGCTGACATACAATTTGGAAAGGGAGACCCAAAAGTAAAATTGAAAGCATGGCATTTAAGTAAAACATCTAACAAAATCGAATTTAAAGTTAGTGGTTGGCTTTGCAATGGAGATAATTTGGGAGAAAAAACAAATAACCCTAGTTATTTGAATTATACAATTTCCAACATCAACAAAAGTTTAAAGACTGGAAAATGGACTGTTACCTTTTCTAATGGTGCAGAAATTTTAGAGAAACAAATTTCAGGAACGTTAGAGAATATTTGGGCATTGCAAATAGAGTGGTTAATACATAGACATTTTGCAAAATCACAAAAATTAGCTCCCAAAGAAATAAAATGTTTGTCGCTTATATTTATTGACCGAGTGGCAAACTACATTGGAGAGACACCAATTATCAAAAATCTTTTTGTAGAAAAATACAAAGCGGTTTATCCTGAATATCACAATGGAAACACTCCAACTGATGAACATATACAAAGTGTTCAAGGTTATTATTTCGCACAAAAATCAAGTGGCGAATTTGCAGACAATGAGGGTGGTGTAAAAGAACAAGCCAAAATTTATGAATTGATATTAAAAGGAAAAGAGGAATTATTAACCTTGTCTAATCCTGTTCAATTTGTGTTTTCACACTCGGCTTTGGGAGTTGGTTGGGATAATCCAAATGTTTTCAACATTGCAACACTTAACAATTCCTATTCTGAAACCAAAAAGCGTCAAGAAATTGGTAGAGGTTTGCGTATTTGTGTTAATCAAAAAGGACAAAGAGTTTACGATGCAATTGATGTCGATGATAGTGAACGTATAAACCAACTCACAGTCATTCCAAATGAAACCTATGAAACATTTGTAACACAATACCAAGAAGAAATTAAATCGGTTTATGGCACTACTAATGCAGGTGCAGGAATGACACACAACCATAAAGGCATTCAAACTGATGAAGTAAAATTCAAACGAAATACAAATGAAAGTATTGACAAAGCTTTCAGAAAATATTGGAGTGCTTTAGCCAAAAAAACAGAATACACAGTCAATTTTGATGAAGAGCGTTTAATTGAAAGTGCCGTTGAGGAAATCAATAAAATTACAATTCCTGATTTTGTAATTGAAGCATCTAGCTTTTTAATTGATTCAATCAATGAAGAGGGAAAACAAGATACTTTTCAAGGTTCGGAAAATGTAAAACAAAAAACAAATTTCACTCCACTAGATTTAATTGAAGAGTTAAGTGAAAATACTGGATTAAGTTATGCTTCAATGTTCAAAATATTTGAGCAATTGAGTAATCTTAAAGAAGTGGTTAAAAATCCACCTAGATTCATTCACGAAGCTTCCGCAATCATTCGCAACGCTGAACTAGATGAAATGATTAGAGGATTAAACTATGAATTAACCGGAGAAAGTTTCCCTTTTGAGTTTAATGATTTTGTCAAAAACATTTCCGACAAAGGGTACGTTGCAACCCCTAATAAAGGTGTCTTCGACAAAATGCTAATTGATAGTGATGTAGAAAAAAAGTTCTCTTTGGATGCCGATAAAGATGTAGAAGTAGTTTGTTTTTTGAAACTGCCAAGTTGGTATAAAATAAAAACACCTATTGGAGACTATGAACCCGATTTTGGTTTAGTAATGAAACGCAAAAACCTAAAAGACGGCAATGAAAATGAGTTTTATTTTGTAATTGAAACCAAAGGAACTAACGACATCAATGACAAAAAAGCTTTAAAAGAAAGTGAGATTTACAAAATAAAATGTGCTATTAAGCATTTTGAAAAATTAGGATTAGAAGTACAATACAAAGCTCCAGTAAAAGAGTATAGTTATTTCAAAACCGAAGCAGATAAAACAATTAATTCTATTATCTAAAAAACACCATTTTCCCGACATCAGGAAAATGATAAAAATATATTTTAACTAAAACTTTTGTAATTATGAAAAGTGAAGAAATTATGGCGTTGTTTCAACAATTTGAAGCAGTTGCGTCTGAATTGGAGGGTATCGAATGTTGGAGTGCAAGAGAATTGCAAAAGCTATTAGGATATAGTAAATGGGAAAACTTTGAAAACGTTATCCAAAAAGCAAAAGATGCTTGCAATAATGCAGGCGAAGATATAAACAACCATTTTCCCGACATCAAGAAAATGGTTTCTATTGGTTCTGAAACCGAAAGAGCAATTGATGACATTGCTTTAACTCGTTATGCTTGTTATTTGATTGCTCAAAATGGTGACAGCAGAAAAGAAGAAATTGCTTTTGCACAAAACTATTTTGCCGTTCAAACCCGTAGAGCTGAAATCATTGAACAACGTTTATTAGAATTTGAGCGTGTTAAAGCGAGAGAGAAATTAACCCAAACTGAAAAACAACTTTCAGGGATTTTATTTGAGCGTGGGGTTGACAGCAAAGGTTTTGGATTAATCCGTTCCAAAGGCGACCAAGCATTATTCAAATTGTCTACCATTCAATTGAAAAAGAAAATGGGAGTTCCTGACAACAGACCTGTTGCAGACTTTCTTCCTACTATAAGTATAAAAGCGAAAGACCTAGCTGCCGAAATGACTGGATTAAATGTGCAAAGCAAGGACTTGAAAGGGATAACGAAAATAGAAAATGAACACGTTGAAAATAATAAGGCAGTTAGAAAAATGCTAACACAAAGAGGGATTGTTCCAGAGAATTTACCTCCTGCCGAAGATGTTAAAAAGATTCAACGCAAATTAGATGGAGACGATAAGAAAATATTGAAAGATTCAAAGAAACCAAAAAAATAAATGGAAAGCATAAACGACTTCATGCCAAACAGCAACGATTGGAACAACGAACGTTTGCAAACCTTAAAACAACTATACCCTGATTGGTTTACCAGTGAGGGTAATTTGAATATTGATGAAATTAAAAAAGCGGTTAATCCTGAACTGGTTAATGAAACCGAACGTTATGAATTTCGTTGGTTCGGCAAAAGCCAAGCCAAACGCAATGCGTTCACGCCTAGTAATGCAACGTTAGTTTTTGATGAAGACCGAAGCGTTAATCCAAGCAATAGTGAAAACCTCATTATTGAAGGGGAAAATCTCGAAGTTTTAAAACTGTTAAGTGGCAGTTACCGTGAAAAAATAAAGTGCATTTATATTGACCCTCCATACAACACGGGTAAAGATTTTGTGTACAGTGATAATTTTACCCAAGAGAAACGTGCCTACTGGGAAAATTCAGAATACATTGAAAACGGGATAAAAATTGATACAAATACCGAGAATGATGGGCGTTATCATTCAAACTGGTTAAATATGATGTACTCTCGTTTAATAATCGCTAGGCAATTACTGAAAGATGATGGTGTAGTTTTCATATCTATAGATGATAATGAGGTACATAATTTGAGAAAACTTTGTGATGATGTATTTGGCGTTGAAAATTTTGTTGGTCAAATGATTTGGACTGGAGGGAGAAAAAATGATAGCAAATTTATATCAACTTCACACGAATACATAATTGCTTATTCTAAAAATTTAGAAGTTCAAAAATCGAAAATTGGGCAATGGAGAATTAAAAAGAAAGGTTTAGAAGAAATCTATTCTAAGTATGAAAGTCTATTAAAAAAATACAAATCAGATGTAAAACAAATAGAAATTGAACTTAAAGAATGGTTTAAAGGACTTCCAAATTCTAATCCTTCAAAAGCTCACAAACATTATTCATCTGTTGATGAAAATGGAATCTATTTTCCTGATAATATTTCTTGGCCTGGCGGTGGAGGCCCGACTTATGAAGTACTTCATCCAAAAACAAAAAAACCTGTTATCGTTCCTTCAAGAGGTTGGCTATATTCTAGTCCTGAAAAAATGAACGAAATGATTTTAATGAACAAAGTGCATTTTGGCGAAGATGAAAATTCTGTACCATGCTTAAAATCATACCTTAAAGACCGTGAATATCAAGTCCCTTTTAGTGTTTTCTATCAAGATGGTAGAGCATCAACGAAAAGGTTAAGAAAAATAATGGGTGAAGATGTTTTTGAACATCCAAAAGATGAAAAAGTCTTGTCTGAACTTATCGAATTTTGCACAACTAAAGGCGATATAGTCTTGGATTTTTTTGGTGGCTCTGGAACAACTGGTCATGCAGTCTTGGAACTAAATAATTCAAATGATAATAACCTTAATTTTATTTTGGTTCAGATTCCCGAAGCAATTGACGAAAAAAGTATAGCATTCAAAGCAGGATATAAAAAAATAAGTGATATTACTATTGAGCGCAACAAAAGAGTTGTTCAAAATATTATCAAAGAAAAAGAAACCCAACAACCTGATTTATTCACAGGCGATAAAAAAGAAGATGCCTTGCAAGGGCTAGGGTTTAAAGTGTTCAAATTGCAAAAGTCAAATTTCCCAAGAGTAGATTTTGCACCTGACCCTGAAAAAACAGAAGAAGAAAACATTGAATTACTCAAAACCTACATTGCAAACAAAGAATTGCAATTGGTTAATGCGTTCAACAAACCAGAGCTCATTACCGAAATATTACTGAAAAACGGCTTTAATCTTAATTACAAACTAGTTTTGCAAACCCAGTTTGCAAGCAATGAGATACACTTTGCAAGTGATGGCGAAAAAGAAACTTTGATTTGCCTTGACGTGGTTATCAATCCTGAAACAGTTGACTATTTCAAAAACAATACTGATAAAAAGTTCATTTGCTTGGAAAGAGCATTAGATACCACCAAAAAATATAACTTAAAACATTATTTGAAAGAAAATTTTAACGCATTTTAAACACACAACTATGATACGATTAGAATACATAATTGCTCAACATCAAGATGGTAATGTTTCAGTTGCCATTAATTCAAAAAAAAGTAGACAAGAAAATCCTGCAATTAATATAATACGAAGAGGAACTAATATAATTTGGGAACTACAAGGTTTACACGTTGGGGAAATTGAAACGATTACTGGCGACCCAAGAGCAACAAGAATAGATTTTTATATTAGCATGGAAGATTTAAAAGAACAACGCATAAATTTTCTTGCGTCTACTGGTGTTAGTCTTGGAAATCAACAAGGATTAAGAAATCCTGTTGGTACTGAAAGACGAGGTGGCACACAAATCAGATGGGCTGGTGCAGTAGGAAGATTAGAAATAACTGATGTTGATGCTCGTATGCCACCATTTAAATTTACAAAGAATCCAGATAACCAATTGATTATGAACATTGACAGAGAAACATCTCCTTATCCGATAACTAGTAGTGGTGGCGGAAGAACGACTAGAGAATTACATTTTGGAGTTGAACATACTTATATTGTCAGAAGGAATCATAGTATCACAATTCCAAGAATAAATTTGATTATGACTGAAGACGAATATGCCACAATATTAGATTTTATAGACAGGTCTATTACTTTTTACGACAACATGTAATATTTAAAAACAGACTTAACGATTAAATGGCAGATTTTTTTACTGGAAAAGCATTGGATGAGAAGCTAACCGATATTATTTGGAAAGCTAATAAAGAACTAATAATACTATCCCCTTTCATAAGATTGGATGAGTATTGCAAAAAAATATTTAGTAAACTTAAAAACAGTCCCGAACTAGAAATAATAATTGTCTTTGGCAAAAACGAGGGAGAAACACAAAGAAGCTTAAATCAAGATGATTTGGAGTTTTTCAAAGACTTTGAAAACATCGTCATTATCTATTGCAATAATCTTCATGCAAAGTATTACTCAAACGAAAACGAAGCTTTGTTGACTTCGTTAAACTTGTTGGGCAAATCAATGACTGGAAATGTTGAATACGGAATTTCATTCCCTAACTCAAAATTGACCATTGATAAGTTATATACAGATTCCATGAACTCAACAAATGAGGTCATAAAAAGCAATCCTTGTGTTTTTGTTAAGCGACCTTTGTACAAAAAAACCAATTTAGGACTTTCAAAAAAACATCTCGGTCATGTAATATTATTTGACCAAACAAACGCACTATATCGAAACAGAAGCTTTGAACAAAAATTTTACAATGATTTTGAATATGAGTTATTCCAAACCGATGTAAAGCCAACGAGAGAAGAATTTCAAACCGTTAATGAGCCAAAAACTAGAAACCAAAATTATAATAGAAATAATAATCAAGAGTTAGGATATTGCATTAGAACTGGAGTAAGAATCCCGTTTGACCCATCGAGACCATTTAGTTATGAAGCTTATCAGTCATGGGTAATTTTTGAAAACTGGGATTACCCCGAAAAATATTGTCATAAGACTGGTAAATACTCAAATGGCAGAACATCAATGGCGAACCCAATTTTATAGTTTAAAACACAGAATAATAAATTAAAAAAAGCTTATAAAACAGAGGGTTGCAACCGAAAAGAGATATGTTAACCTCATTAATGCGGTAAACATAAAAATAAGAATAATTAATGTCTGAACTGAATTTAAAATATAACGAATTGTGCAATGAGATATTTAGAAATTTTATTTTCTATATCCCTATGTCAATTCTTGATATGGAAGAGTTTAAAAAACTTCCTGATGAAAGTAAATCAGTTATTGACCGAATTACTTATATGGATGATGACTTGAATTTCATATATGAAAACAGTCTCGGATTCTCAACACTCTTGTTAAAGTCCGGCAAATTAAAAAACAATTGTTTCAAACTAATAGAATATAAAGAAACATTGAGTGCTAGTAGTTTTAGTTATCTATCTGAAAACTACCTCAAACAACTTGAAGCCTATACTTTTTTCGCAAATCAATTATTGCTTTATTTTGAGAAAAACTCCCCAGAGAAAGACCCAAACACAAAATCTTTATTTAATTGCCAAAGTCTTAATTTCAATACACACATAACAGAAGTTGAAAAAATAACTGGTCTTAAATCACAAAATTTCAATCAGCAAAATTTCATCCAAGAAGTAAAGGAAACACCTGTATTTAGAAAGTTCTCATTTAATATCCCACCTAAAGAGAAAAGCTTTAGCGATTTTATTTCCCACGAAAAAAACAAAGAAATTGAAAAAATTATTTTAGAAAAATTTCAAAATGAAAAAGGGAAAAAATTAAGATATTTAATCGAATATCTAAATGAACTTGGAATAATTTCATTGGTTCACGGCGACAGAACCAAGATTTATAGTGCAATGAAAAATAGTTTTAATTGGGAGATTGGAACCCATCAATCAATATTTGGCAATTGGTTTTCAAAACCAAATACAGAATATACAAAATTTAAAGAAACTTTAAATTCATATTTCCCTTTTCTATTATAGTTTAAAAAACTTTAATTAAAGTTTAAAATACTTTAATTGTAATTTTATAAATATAATATGCTGTTTTACATCATTTTAACAAAATAGATTTGCAAAAAATCTAAATGTTATGAATGATAATCTCGATAGTTTCAAAGACGAGCTAAAGAAAGAATTAGCTTCTGATTCTAACTCCATTTTTGAAATAAAATCGGCAAACCAATTTATTGAAATTGCCAAAAATAGACCCATCCCTAAAATGTTATTCGGAGAATTTTGGTTCGAGGGAGAAATATGTATTTTGTTTGCCGACACTAATTTAGGTAAGTCAATTTTAGCGGTTCAGATTGCCAACAGTATTAGTACTGGAATTTCTACCTGCGGATTAAAATTAGAATGCCCACCTACTCCAATTATCTATTTTGATTTTGAACTTTCAGACAAACAGTTTGAAAATAGATATTCTGAAAACTTCACAAATCATTTTTCCTTTAGTTCAAACTTTTTGAGAGCCGAAATTAATCCCGATTATTTTGAGGACAAACGGTTTAAAACCTTTGAAGAGTTTCTTTTCTATTCCCTTGAAAAATCTATCATTGATTTTGGTGTTAAAGTTTTAATTGTTGACAATATCACTTATTTGAAAAGTGATAATGAGAAAGCAAAAGATGCTTTGCCATTGATGAAGTTTTTAAAAGACTTGAAAAACAAATATGGACTATCAATTTTAGTTCTAGCGCACACTCCAAAAATTGACACTTGCAAGCCAATAACCAAAAACCATTTATCAGGAAGCAAAATGTTAATGAACTTTTGCGATAGCAGTTTTGCAATTGGAGAAAGTCATCAAGAAATTGGATTAAGATATATCAAGCAAATCAAACAACGTAATTGTGAACAGATTTACGATTCTGAAAACATTATCGTTTGTAGAATTGAAAAAGTAAATAGCTTTTTACAATTCAGTTTCAACGGCTATGATTCAGAACATGAGCATTTAAAAACATTAAGTGTTGGGGATGCAAATGAGCGTAATTCAAAAATACTGGAGCTGTTTGAAAATGGTATTTCAAAATCTGAAATTGGAAGACAACTAGGTATTTCAGAGGGTACGGTGAGAATCATTTTAAAGAAAAATAATCTTTAAAAATGACTGCCAATACAGTATATGAAGTTTTTCTAGCACTTTCCCCAGAGGAGAGGGAGAAATTTATTGTATTGGTCAAAGGACAAGAAGAAAAACCCAAATACGACTTTAGAAAGAAAAGAAGCAAAAAAGTAAAATTTACCAAAGAGGATGCAATTGAATATTTACTAGCAACCGTTTTCAAACCCAAAAACTAACCTCGTAATTCTCGTAATGGTCGTAAATACTTCGATTACTACGAGGATTACGATTATTACGAATAGTTATGACCGAATTTAAGTATTCATTAGATAAATCGAGTAAAAAGTTTATTTGCCCTAGCTGTGGTAAAAGAAGATTTGTTAGGTATATCAATAAAATTACAAGTGAGTATCTTGAAGATACCTTTGGCAGATGCGACAGAGAGACAAGTTGTGGCTATCATCATAATCCAAAACAAAATGAGTGCATTGCAATTGTCAATATTGAAAGGATAAATCTAATTCCCGATTTTATTGACCCTATACTGGTAAAGCAATCATTAAAAAAATATTACAATAACAATTTTGCAAAGTTCCTATATAAGCATTTTGCAAAAGATGAAGTTGAAAATTGCATCGCAAAATATAATGTAGGAACTTCAAAGCATTGGGAGGGTGCAACCGTGTTTTGGCAAATCAATCAAACTCAAAAAGTCCATACTGGCAAAATAATTCTATTTGATGAAAACACAGGCAAACGTGTAAAAATTCCATTCCCCCATATTAACTGGGTTCACAAGAAAATCAATAAGGATAAATTTAACCTCAAACAATGTCTATTTGGGTTGCATCTTCTTAAAACAGGGGTTGCAAACTCTTTGCAAACACCCATTGCAATACCATTGCAATATCATTGCAATACAATTGCAATTGTGGAATCTGAAAAGACTGCAATTATAATGAGCCTGTTTATTCCCGAATATTTATGGATGGCAACAGGAAGCAAACAAAACTTAAAATTGCAATTGTTAGAGCCAATCAAAAACGAAAATATTGTGGTTTATCCTGACAAAGGAGAATTTAACGACTGGAATACAAAAGTAACCGAATTGCAAAAGCAAGGTTTTAAAATCAAATGTAGTACCGTTGTTGAAAATTCAGATTTTGAAACAGGAACAGATTTAGCGGATATTTACTTTGCAATGAAAAAGAACGCAAGCAAAAATAGCGTTGCAATTGTATTATCTGAAACCGAAAAGAAAATCCAAAGACTGTCAAAAATAAATCCCTCTATAATTTCACTCATTGAAACTTTTGACCTAATAGATGAAAAAGGAAATGGTATTAGAATCATTTAAAAAAATGATTATATTGCGATTTAATTTGAGTACACAAAACGGTACACGATTTTCATCACATCAACAATATAAGGGGTTTGAATAGCATAAAATTTGAAATTCATAACCCTGAGGTCGGGAGTTCAAATCTCCCTCTCGCTACAAAAAAGGCTTGGAAATTTCCAGGCCTTTTTTTATTCTGTCAGCTGCAATATTTTTTTCACTCAACATAAACCTCTGATTTACAACTTCAAAATTTTATCCCTACAATAATAAAATTATATCTTATTGTAAGTTTTTTACATAATAAAAATACAAAAATATGCATTTTATCGATTTTTTTATACTTTTTATCGATAAATTAAATTTTCCTATATAGTTTTGGATTGTCAAATAAAAACAAAATGAAGTGCAAATCTTCATTTAATTAATAAAAATCATAATACCCCGAGTTATGAAAACATTATTACTTAAATCAGAGAATTTAATACTATTGATTCTGCTATTAATAGTATCCTCAGTTTCGAGAGGACAAACTCAAACTTATACATCAAGCGGAACATTTACCCCACCTGCGGGTGTTACTTCTGTTAAAGTTGAAGCATACGGTGCTGGTGGCGGTGGCGGATATGGAGGCACATCAAATAAAAAAGGTGGTGGCGGTGGCGGTGGCGGTGGCTACACTGTTGGTAATTCCGTTACAGTTACACCTGGAACTTCACATGCAATTACAATTGGTTCTGCTGGTACTGGTTCAACAGCATCAGGCACAAATGGTGCTAATGGAGGTCAAACATCCGGAACATTTACTTCTACTACAATTACTGCTGATGGTGGATTAGGAGGTAGAACTTATGCTAATGGTGGAAACGGTGGAAACGGTGGTAGCGGTGGTGGTGGTACTACCACAAGAAGCGGTGGAACCGGAGGAAGCGGAAGCACTACAGGTTCAGGTGGTGGTGGTGGTGCAGCCGGTACTACAAGTGGCGGTGGAAACGGAAGCATACCAACTGGCGGTACAGCTGGTGGAGGATCAGCGAGTGCCGGTGGTGCAGGGTCTACTTCAAATACTGCTCCTGGTTCAAATGCTGTAGCATATGGCGGTGGAGGTGGCGGTGGAACCAAAAACTCTAATGGAGGAAATGGAGCTGCCGGTTATATGGTTATAACTTATACTTGCCCTACATATGCATTAACTTCAACTGCTTCACCTAACTTGTGCGGAGCAGGAACAGCGGTAGTAACACTTACAGGCTCAGCTGTTGGTTTACCGGTGGGAAATTACACTGTGACTTACAATCTTTCGGGAGCAACAACTGCAACAGGAAGTACAGCATCTATGACTGTTTCAGTTGCAGGAACAGGAACCTTTACCACTTCTTCATTAAATGTTGGGAATAATACAGTAACGGTTACAAACTTAGCTTCATCATATTGTTCAAATTCAATATCATCAAACAATACAGATGCGATTACAGTAGTAGCTCCAGCAACTGCATCTGCAGGTTCCGCAATCAATACTTGTTCAACTACAGGTGCTGTTAACATTACAACCGGATCAACTGCAAGTAATTATTCATCCGTTGCATGGACAACAAGCGGAACAGGAACTCTTACAAATGCTACTTCATTAACAACCTGCACCTACACACCAAGTGCTGCAGAAAATGCCGCTGGAAGTACTATCACATTAACATTAACTGCATATGGAAATTCACCTTGTGGAAATGTAACTTCCAATAAAAACCTGATTATAAGTAAAGCAATGACTGTAGCGGCAGGATCAAACATGACTACTTGTGCCGGCGCCGGTGCTGTGAATGTTAGTTCCGGAGCAAGTGCAACTAACCAAACCGGAGTAGTTTGGACTTCTAGTGGAAGCGGAACTTTTGTAAACCCTAATTCATTAGGAGCTTGTTCATATACTCCAAGTGCGGCAGATATAGCGGCAGGAAGTGTAACCATAACCTTAACTGTTTCTAATAATGGTTGCTCAAATATTTCAGCTTCTAAAACAATAACAATTATTCCTGCTGCCACTTCGGTTGCCGGAACAACAATCAACACTTGTGCAACTACTGGTGCTGTTAACATAACAGCAGGCTCAAGTGCAACAAATTATACATCGGTAACATGGTCAGGTGGTACTGGTACTTTTGCAAATGCTAACTCATTAACAACTTGTACTTATACCCCAAGTGCTGCAGAAAATCTAGCCGGAAGTACTATTACTTTAACATTAACTGCTGTTGGTAACTCGCCTTGTGGAAGCGTTACATCAACAAAATCATTAATTATCAGCAAAGCAATGACTGCAATTGCAGGAACCAATATTACTACATGTTCTTCTGCCGGTGCTGTTAATATTACTGCTGGTTCAAGTGCTACAAATCAAACTTTAGTAACATGGTCTTCAAGTGGAACAGGTACTTTTGCTAATGCTAATTCACTAACAACTTGTACTTACACCCCAAGTGCTGCTGATATTTCTGCAGGAAGTGTAACATTAACGCTAACTGCTTCTAATGCGGGTTGTGCTAATGTTACCTCAAACAAAACTTTGACAATTGTTGCAGCTGCTACTTCGGTTGCAGGGACAAATGTCAATACATGTCAAACTTCCGGTGCCGTAAACATTACTGCGGGTGCAAGTGCTACTAATTATACGTCCGTAACATGGACGGCAAGTGGCATCGGAACATTTACAAATGCCAATTCGCTAACAACGTGTACTTATACTCCAAGTATTGCTGATATTGCTCTTGGAAGCGTAACATTAACATTAACAGTTAATGGAAATTCTCCATGTGGAAGTGTAACTTCGACAAAAACATTAATAATTAATAAAACAATGACTGCAATTGCCGGAACCAATGTAACAACATGTGCCAATTCTGGCGCAGTTAACATTACTGCCGGTTCAAGTGCTCTTTTTCAAACTAGTGTAACCTGGAGTTCAAGTGGAACGGGAACTTTTGCTAATGCAAATTCGTTAACCACTTGTACTTATACTCCGAGTGCTGCTGACATTAGTGCGGGAAGCGTTACCTTAACTTTGACCGCTTCAAATGGAGGTTGCGCAAATGCAACTTCAACTAAAACACTTACGATTAACCCGGCTCCTGCCCCTATTGCAGGACCTGCTTTGAGCACTTGCTCTGATATTGGTTCGATAAACATAACAGGAGGTTCGAGTGCTGCTAATTCAACTTCTATAACTTGGACATCGAGTGGAACGGGTACTTTTGCAAATCCAAATTCCTTAACGACTTGTACTTATACCCAAAGTACAGCCGATATTACTGCAGGAAGTGTAACTTTAACTTTAACAGCATCCAGTACTGGTTGTAATAATGTGACTTCTACAAAAGTATTAACTATACTTGCTCCTCCTACATCAAATGCCGGAACAGCAATCTTTATGTGTAATGCTTCTGGTCCTTATAACATTACTGCCGGAGCGAGCGCAACAAATTATTCATCTGTTACCTGGACGTCAAGTGGAACAGGAACATTTGCCAATGCTAATTCATTAACAACATGTACTTATAGCCCAAGTGCTGCCGATATTTTAGCGGGAAGTGTCAATATCACATTAACTGCAAACGGAAATTCGCCTTGTGCTAATGTAACTTCAACCAAATTAGTAACCATTACTTCTCCGACAGCAGTAGCAGGTACAAATGTATCTACTTGTGCAACTGCCGGTGCTGTTAACATTACAGCTGGTGCGAGTGGTACAAACTACACCTCTCTTGTATGGTCCTCAAGTGGAACGGGTACTTTTGCAAATGCTACTTCTTTAACAACTTGTACTTATACTCCGAGTGCGGCTGATATTACTGCCGGAACGGTAACGATAACCTTAACGGTTTCAGCTCCAGGATGTAGCAATGATACATCTTCAAAAACTTTAACGATATATGCTGCTCCAACCATCACAGGAACTACGCCAGGGTCAAGATCGGGTGCCGGAACTGTTATTTTAGGAGCTACTGCTTCTGTAGGAACAGTTTATTGGTATACTGCTTCAACAGGCGGATCATCTATTGGTTTCGGAACCAACTTTACTACACCTTCAATTTCAGCTACCACAACTTATTATGTTGAAGCTGTAAACGGATCATGTACTTCTTCTCCAAGAGTTGCAGTAGTGGCTACAGTAAATTATCCTGAAATTGATGTTCAGGGTAATGCTACTTCAATTGTTGATGGAGACACAACTCCTTCAACTACGGACTGGACAGATTTTGGAGCAGTAACTTCAACAAGAACATTTACTATTAAAAATACTGGAGTTGGAGTATTAACTATAGGAGCTATAACAATTTCCGGTGCTAATGCTTCTGATTTTACGGTTACAACTTTGCCAAGTAGCAGTGTTGCCTCTGGGTCAAGTACTACTTTTGTGGTAACATTCAATCCATCGGCTGCAGGAACAAGAACAGCATCAATATCAATGGTAAATAGCGACTCAGACGAAAACCCGTATGATTTTTCAATTCAGGGAACAGGAGTTGCAAGAGAAATTGATATCAAAGGAAATGGTACTACTATTGTTGATGGTGATACAACTCCTTCAACAGCGGACTGGACAGATTTTAGTACGGTAGCTTCAACAAGAACGTTTACGATATACAATACCGGAAATGTTGTATTAACATTAAGCACACCAACTATTACAGGTACTAATGCTTCTGATTTTGCAATTACAACACCTCCGGCAACAACCATTGGAGCTTACGGCAGTACTACTTTCACAGTTACTTTTACACCAAGCGCTATCAATAACAGAACTGCAACTATCAATATTGTTAACGATGACAGCGATGAAAATCCTTATGACTTTGCAATACAAGGTTTTGGTATCATTCCTGAAATTGATGTTCAGGGT
>DBIH01000188.1 GCA_002296885.1 Flavobacterium sp. UBA807
CCCCAGTTACCCATGTTCAATGCTTTTTGCACTATAGTGGTATTAATACCGGCATTTTCGCTGATACGAACAAAGAAGGTACCGATAATAGAGAAAATGATACCAACACCGGCAATAATCATGGGTAACAGAATAGGGGCGTAACCGCCAAAATTATCTGTAGAAACTGTTTCCTGACCTAATACCATTGTTGCAAGTACAGTGGCCACATAAGAACCGAATAAGTCTGCACCCATACCAGCAACATCACCTACGTTATCTCCTACGTTATCGGCAATGGTTGCCGGGTTTCTTGGATCGTCTTCGGGAATACCAGCTTCTACTTTACCCACCAGGTCTGCACCTACGTCGGCAGCTTTTGTATAAATACCACCACCAACACGTGCAAATAAAGCGATTGACTCAGCTCCAAGAGAGAAACCAGCCAAAGTCTCCAATACCATCGACATGTTTTCGTAGAATGGTTTTGCAGTATCGCTCATAAATTGATTTATGAAGAATAAAAAGAAAATACTCAATCCCAAAACTGCCAAACCAGCAACTCCAAGACCCATTACCGTTCCACCTCCGAATGACACATTCAAGGCTTGTGGCAAACTTGTTTTAGCAGCCTGAGTTGTTCTAACGTTAGCTTTGGTTGCGATTCTCATTCCGATGTTTCCTGCTAAAGCAGAGAAGATTGCTCCAAAGATGAATGCTACAACAATCATCCAGTGAGAAGCTCCGGAAAATTTAGAAACTGCAAAAAGAGCGATAGAGGCAATTACTACGAATACAGCTAAGATTCTGTACTCTGCTTTAAGGAATGCCATAGCTCCTTCCTGAATACTTTTTGAAATGCCTTGCATTTTTTCGTCTCCTGCGTCCTGTTTGTTAACCCATGCGGCTTTAATTCCCATGAACGCCAGACCTAAGATTGCCATTACAACTGGCACATAAATCATGTATGATTCCATAAATTCTTTTATTATAATTTTATCGGTCGCAAAAGTAACAAAACTTTAACAAATAAAAAGAATTAATTTGCGAATGTTTTAATGTGGCTTTAGTGCTTATTTTCATTGATTTATTTAACCGTAAAACTCTTGCTTACTGATTCAAAAAAACTATTTTTGGGAATATTTATCATTCAATGGAAATCAAAAAACTTTCTATAATCATTCCCTGCTTTAACGAAGGTCCGACTATTCATAAAATATTGGACAAAGTAAAAGCAGTTTCGCTTATTGGTGCTATTGAAAAAGAAATCATCATTGTAAATGACTGCAGCACCGATGATACCAGTCGAAGTGTCTATAATTATATTGAGAATAATCCTTCACTAAATATTGTATTCATTGAACATGATAAAAATAAAGGAAAAGGTGCCGCAATACATACCGGAATAAAAGTTGCATCGGGAGAAGTTATCGTAATTCAGGATGCCGATTTGGAATATGATCCGCAGGAATACAATATCCTTTTAAAACCAATGACAGACGGTGTTGCCGATGTTGTTTATGGGAGCCGCTTTATGGGCGGGAATGCGCATCGAATCCTTTTCTTTTGGCACAGTATCGGAAACAAATTCCTGACATTTCTAAGCAATATGTTTTCCAATCTGAACTTAACGGATATGGAAACCTGTTATAAAATGTTTCGTTCCGATGTTTTGAAATCGATAAAACTAAAAGAAAAGCGTTTTGGTTTTGAACCGGAAGTTACACAAAAAGTGGCACGTATTCCAAAAATCAGGATTTACGAAGTTGGGATTAGTTATTATGGGAGAACATTTGACGAAGGCAAGAAAATTAACTGGAAAGATGGTTTTCATGCCATTTACTGCATTCTAAGATACGGCATTTTTAAGTAATCTAAGCAAAAGGTTTTCGGTTGCGTTTTTCCAAATAATGATGCCAAAGAATAAACGTAGCCATAGTTCTGAAAGGTTTCCAATTTTCTGAAAGTTGTTCCATCTCTTCTTTGGTATGAACATCAAACAATTCCTTAATCGTATTCACAACGGCTATATCGCCAAGCGGAATAATATCGGGCGATTGAAGTGCAAACATCAAATACACATCGATGGTCCAGTGCCCGATTTCTTTTAACTGAATGAGTTCATTTCTTACCTCCTCAGCAGATTTTAAAACAAAACTTTCAAGATTTAAATCTGCCAAAACAGCATTTGCCAAAGTTTTTAAATAAAGGCTTTTTTGCCGGCTGACACCACAGCTTCTTAAATCTTCATCCGAAATATTGCTTATAGTTTCGGGAGTAACTTCGCCCAAATGGTTTTCTATTTTTAGAAAAGTGGCTTTTGCCGAATCGATGGAAACCTGCTGCTCCAAAATCAGTTTGCACAAAGTGACAAAACCCGGCGGTCTTGACGGAATATAAAAACTGCCATATTGCTGATGGAGGTTTTTGAAAACCGGTTCTTTTTCAACAAGGAATGAAATTGCCTCTTTCATTTTTAAAAATAGAAGCCAAACTCTCCTTTGATGGTAAAGTTACTTGCCCCGGGCAAATCCCTGTAGTCACCTCTCCAAGCAAAATCAAGGCGGAATACTTTAAAAATATTTCCAATTCCAGCATTGTATTCCCAATAAGGTCTTTCGGGAGCCTTGTATATAAGGCCTGAAGCATTGATGGCTCTATTTTCATCTGAGACTGTTCCGTAGATACCTTTTACACCGATAATTTCTCTCAGATTCAGTTTTCTTAAACCGGGAATTCGGGCAAATATTTTTCCGTTAAAGTTGTGTTCCCATTTGAAAGTTGCATAAGAATCGGCAACAAATTCATAGAAATTAAGATTACTGAATGTATTTTCGATAATAAAAGGCGTTTGATTTCCCGGAACAACACTCATCAATCCAAGTGGAATCTGTCCATAGGTTTTTCCCAGTTCCATTGTAAAATTTGAACGCCCGATAGCACCAATAATAATCGGCTGTTTGTAATATAACTGAATTTTGTGATAATCAAAGTCGCTATTGATAAATCCTTTTATTCCCTGGCTGTAATTCACAAAAATGCGGCTGTATGGCGCATCAATATCACGTCTTTCAACACCATAACCAATAGTCTTTTTGTTTGGCGTATAGCGAATCTGGAAATTGATTTCGGATTGTTTTACATCACTTCTTGTCGTGGTAAAAGTATTGTCGGTATAATAATCGAGGCTAAAAGTGTCCGAAGCCGATTCTAATGTTCGATATGAAAACCCAAGCTGGAAAATCATGTTTTTAATCGGTTCTATTTCGGCAGCCAAAGTGCTTAGGTTGATATTGGTCAGCTTACCGTTGGAGCCCGTTGTAAACAGTGCCGACGAGGCATAACTTCTCCCCAAGACATCATTGGTCGAAGTCAGACTGGCACCAATTTGTTCTACGTCGCGCCTGTTTCCTCCTGAAATTATAATACGGTTTGTTTTGTCGATCATCCATTTTCCGGAAGCACCATATTTAAATTTGTTGTCTTTAAATCCGTAAGCGGTGTATCCTTCTAATCGCCATAAATCATTTGGCCCAAAATAGGTTCTTCCTCCGGTTCTAAGTCGGATTCCTTCCACATCATTATTACCGATGGTTGAGAAAATCGGACCATAATCAAAATGGCCAAACTGGATATAGCCGCTTCCCAAAATGGAAACCAGATTATAGATGTGCTTGAATTTCTTGACCGTTTTTAGCGTATCGATCATCTTATAGATTTTCTTTTCGTCTTTGTTTAGGCTTTCAAACCGGTTTTCTTCCCAATATTCATCTGATTTGTTGAAGACTGTATTATCTATATAATTAACTTCTTCCTTATAAAATTTCTCAGGTTTCTTTTCATCAAACTTAAAGTTCTTGTAAAGTGTTGTTCTTTTGCCGTAAACACCTTTTGATTCTTCTTTCTTTCTCAACGCAAAGTCAGACATCATGTAATCTCGTGTCGGAAGGAAAACAGAATCGTTCAACACCTCAAATTCCTGCTCCAAATAAATGTCTTTTACCCAATTGATGTTGGCGCTTTTGGTAATTGCCATATTTATTTTCTTGATGGCAAATGTGCTGTCGTTTACCCAAAAATCGCCTTTGAAAGTCAATTCGTTTTTACGTCTTGGATAGAATACAATATTATAACATAATTTGTTATCAATTACCGCAGTATCAGCCAAAACATAGTTGTAAACATCTATTCCTGTTCGTGATAACGGACTGGTGAAGCTCTTGTCGAAGAAGTATAGATAGTTGTCGTAGATGTCGAAATCATTATACAAATCCTTGATGAAGTTGTTGACTCCTTCGCCGCTTCCCAATCCTGAATTTTTATTGGCTTTCAGGATTTCCTTTTTTTTCTTCATTTCATTATCACCATACACATCAGACAGCGATTCGTTGATGAAAATTGGCAGATAGGTTTTTCCGGTTACTTTAGAAGTATCAATATTTTTGAAGACGAATTCCATGCCTTTGAAAATCTTATTTTTCATGAAAGCACTATCGATAGTGTTCATGTCAAATTCGACCTTCTCGTATTTTTCATATTGATATTGCTTGAACATTTTGAGTCCGTTTTTCCTTCTTCTTTCCCAGATTTTTCGAAGAATATCTAAAGCCGGATTATTCTTTTTAGATGTTTTTCCTGCATAAATTTTGACTTCCTTCAAAGCATTGCCTTCAGTCAGTACTACTTTAAAATCATAATTCACCTGTTTCGGCAGGTTCACGATTTTGTCCGGAAAACCAACAAATGATACTACCAATTGTGTATAGGTTTCAGGTGATTCGATGTAAAACCGTCCATCTTCATTAGAAACAACTCCGGTATTTGAACCTTTAAAAACAACGTTCGCATAAGGAATTGGCTGATTAGAATTGTCAACCACAATACCGCTCACTTTGGTTTGAGCAATAGCTGAATTGGCGAAAGCCAAAAATAAAATCAGAAGCGTAATTATCTTTTTCATAGCAAAAAAAAACTCCATCAAAGTAAGTTTGATGAAGTTTCAAATATAGGTTGTTTTAGATTGTCAGACAAATTAGATTTTAGACTTCATAGATTTAAAATAACCATCTTAGTATAATCTATCTAAGCAGTCTAAGCCAGTCTAATAATCTATTTGTATGTTACTTTTTTCACTGCTTTGATAACATCTTCAGCGTTTGGCAACCATTCTTTTAAAAGTGTTGGCGAATAAGGTGCAGGTGTATCGGCAGTAGTAATTCTTTGTACCGGCGCATCCAAATAATCAAAAGCACGTTCCTGAACCATATAGGTAATTTCAGAAGCTACACTTGCAAATGGCCAAGCTTCTTCGAGAACCACCAATCGGTTTGTTTTTTTAACTGAATTGATAATCGCATCATAATCCATTGGGCGAACCGTTCTCAAATCGATGATTTCACAAGAGATTCCTTCTTTAGCTAATTCGTCTGCCGCAATGAATGCTTCTTTGATGATTTTACCAAACGATACAATCGTCACATCAGTTCCGGCTCTTTTGATATCGGCAACTCCTAACGGAAGTGTGTATTCTTCTTCCGGAATTTCTCCTTTGTCGCCATACATCTGCTCCGATTCCATGAAAATAACCGGATCGTTATCACGGATTGCCGATTTCAATAATCCTTTAGCATCATATGGTGTAGAAGGAACTACAACTTTCAAGCCCGGTGTGTTCGCAAACCAGTTTTCAAAAGCCTGTGAATGCGTTGCTCCTAATTGCCCGGCAGAAGCTGTTGGTCCGCGGAAAACCATTGGCATAGGGAATTGTCCGGCAGACATCTGGCGCATCTTGGCAGCGTTATTTATAATTTGGTCAATTCCAACTAATGAGAAATTGAACGTCATGTATTCTACAATCGGGCGGCATCCATTCATCGCTGAACCTACTGCAATTCCGGCAAAACCAAGCTCTGCAATTGGCGTATCGATTACTCTTTTTGGTCCAAATTCATCAAGCATTCCTTTCGAAGCCTTGTAAGCTCCATTATATTCCGCAACTTCTTCACCCATTAAATACACCGATTCATCACGGCGCATTTCTTCACTCATCGCTTCGGCAATTGCTTCTCTAAATTGTATCGTTCTCATAATTTTTATATTATATTTTGTCTTCCCGAGCGCAGTCGAGGAAAATTTCGAAAGGCAAAAATAAATATTTTATGTCAGTTAAATGCATAAATCAGTTTAAATTTTAGGAGCTTTTTCCTGCTATCCGCTGTATCTTTTTCTCACTAAAGAAGTGAGAAAAAGGATGCCGCTTCTATCAGGGCTACGAAATCGATGTAATACTTAAAAAATATTATGCGCGCATAGTATATTATTCAAAATATTATTCTAATTTTGTGCATCAAATTTTTCAACAAACACTCAATACTTATGAAAATATTAGTTTGCATCAGTCATGTTCCTGATACTACTTCAAAAATTAATTTCGTCAATGGTGATACCGAGTTTGACACCAATGGTGTTCAGTATGTGATCAATCCAAACGACGAATTTGGATTAACAAGAGCCATTTGGTTCCAGGAACAACAAGGTGCTAATGTTACCGTTGTTAATGTTGGCGGTGCCGATGCGGAAGCGACTTTGAGAAAAGCGTTGGCAATTGGTGCTAACGAAGCCATCCGTGTAAACGCTACTCCAACCGACGGCTTTTTCGTTGCTAAGCAATTGGCCGAAGTAGCAAAATCGGGCGGTTATGATTTGATAATCTGCGGAAAAGAATCGTTAGATTATAACGGCGGAATGGTTCCGGGAATGCTGGCTTCATTATTGGATTACAACTTTGTAAATTCATGCATCGATTTAAAAGTGGACGGAACTTCAGCAAAAGCAGCCAGAGAAATTGACGGTGGAAAAGAAACTATTTCGGTGGCACTTCCGTTAGTTATTGGCGGACAAAAAGGATTGGTTGAGGAAAAAGATCTGCGTATTCCGAACATGCGTGGAATTATGACCGCCAGAACAAAAGTATTGACGGTTCTTGAACCGGTTGATGCCAACAACAATACCAAAGCAGTAAAATTTGAAAAACCTGCTCCAAAATCGGCGGTGAAATTATTTGCTCCTGACGATTTGGATGGATTGATTAACGCATTACACAACGAAGCAAAAGTAATTTAATAACCTTCGCGTTAGGGATTGAAGCAAGGTGCCATGCACCGCGAAAAGCCCGACCGCCTTGGCGGTAACGCCCAAAAAATAAATATTATGTCATTATTAATATACGCAGAATCGGCAGACGGAAAATTTAAAAAAGTAGCTTTTGAATTGGCTTCTTATGCCAAAAAAGTAGCCGAATCATTAGGAACAACAGTAACTGCAGTAACGGTTAACGCCGGAAACGTTTCCGATTTATCAAAATACGGTGTAGACAAAGTTTTGAAAGTATCTAACGACAAATTAACCAACTTTAATGCTAAAGCTTACGCTGATATCATCAAACAGGCGGCACAGAAAGAAAGCGCTAAAGTAATCTTATTGTCTTCTACAACAGACAGTTTGTATATGGCACCATTGGTTGCTGTAGGTTTAGATGCAGGATTCGCTTCTAATGTTGTTGGTTTGCCTTTGAGCACTTCGCCTTTTCAGGTAAGAAGAAATGCCTTTTCAAACAAAGCATTTAACATCACAGAAATTAATACCGATGTAAAAGTGTTGAGCTTGGCTAAAAACTCCTATGGACTTGTAGAAAGCGCTTCATCTGCTTCAGAAGAAGATTTTGCTCCAAGTTTAAACGATGCTGACTTCAATGTAAAAGTAGATTCGGTTGAAAAAACCGCAGGAAAGGTAACCATTGCCGATGCTGATATAGTAGTGTCGGGTGGTCGTGGAATGAAAGGGCCTGAAAACTGGCATTTATTGGAAGATTTGGCGTCTGTTCTTGGTGCTGCAACTGCCTGTTCAAAACCGGTTTCGGACATTGGATGGAGACCTCACAGCGAGCACGTTGGTCAAACCGGAAAACCGGTAGCGGCTAATTTGTATATTGCCGTTGGTATTTCAGGAGCGATTCAGCATATTGCCGGTATCAACTCCTCAAAAGTGAAAGTGGTTATCAATACTGATGCTGACGCGCCATTCTTTAAAGTTGCCGATTACGGAATTGTTGGCGATGCATTGGAAATCCTTCCAAGACTAACACAAAAACTAAAAGAGTTCAAAGCTCAAAACGCCTAGTTTTAAATTCCAATATTTAAATTCCAAATTCCAAGACCGTAAAATATTGGGGTTTGGAATTTTCTTTTTTGGGATTTAAAGTTTTCCGAAGCGAAAACTTTTTGTTACTTTGCAGTCCATTTAATTTACAATAAATTAAAAGTCGGAATATAATTTCTTTACGGCTTTATACTTAAAAATAATGAGTTTAGTAAAACTTACCATAAAAGGAATATCCTACAGTCAAACGCAAAATGGTGCCTACGCATTGATTTTAAATGAAGTAGACGGAGAGCGGAAATTACCTATTGTCATTGGCGCTTTTGAAGCACAATCCATTGCAATCGCACTTGAAAAAGAAATAAAGCCGCCACGCCCTTTGACTCACGATTTATTCAAAAGTTTTGCTGACCGTTTTGACATCGTGGTAAAACAAGTTATCATCCACAAACTGGTTGATGGTGTTTTTTACTCGAGCATCATTTGTGAACGAGATAAAATCGAAGAAATAATTGATGCCCGAACTTCGGATGCCATTGCTTTGGCGTTACGTTTTTCGGCACCAATTTTTACCTATAAAAACATTTTGGATAAAGCCGGAATTTATCTGAACAATCCAACCGAACTGGAAAGCCCTAATCAAGATGAAGATGAAGGCGTACTTTCAACTCCGGAAAC
>DBIH01000274.1 GCA_002296885.1 Flavobacterium sp. UBA807
TTGTTGATGAAAATGGTATTGGCATTTGGCACATCCAAACCGCTTTCAATAATTGTTGTTGCCACCAAAACATCAAACTCGCCATTCATAAAACCAAGCATCAGCTCTTCCAATTGGTTGCCTTCCATTTGGCCATGACCAATACCAACGCGTGCATCGGGAACCAGTCGCTGAATCATTCCGGCAATTTCCTTGATGTTTTCTATTCGGTTATTGATAAAGAAAACCTGTCCGTTTCGTTGAATTTCATACGAAATCGCATCGCGGATCAGTTCTTCGCTAAAGCCAACAACCTGCGATTCGATTGGATAACGGTTTGGCGGAGCCGTTGTAATTACCGATAAATCTCGTGCAGCCATTAATGAAAACTGAAGCGTTCTCGGAATTGGCGTTGCGGTTAATGTCAGTGTGTCGACATTTGCCGCAATGGTTTTGAGTTTGTCTTTTACATTTACGCCAAATTTCTGTTCTTCATCTACAATCAGCAAGCCCAAGTCTTTGAATTTTACATTTTTGTTTACCAGTTGGTGTGTTCCTATGATAATATCGAGTTTACCGGAAGCTAAATCTTCAAGTGTCTGCGTTTTTTGTTTTGCAGAACGAAAACGGTTGAGATAACCAATATTCACGGGCATGTCTTTTAACCTTTCCGAAAAAGTTCGGTAGTGCTGGTACGCCAAAATCGTTGTCGGGACCAATACGGCAACCTGTTTACTATTATCAACTGCTTTAAATGCGGCACGAATGGCAACTTCCGTTTTCCCGAAACCTACATCGCCACAAACCAAACGGTCCATTGGACGGTCACGTTCCATGTCGGCTTTTACGTCTTGCGTGGCTGTAATTTGATCGGGCGTATCTTCATAAATGAACGAGCTTTCTAATTCCTTTTGCAAATAGGAATCGGGTGCGCAGGCAAAACCTTTTTCCAAACGACGTTTCGCATAAAGCTGAATCAGGTTAAAAGCAATGTGTTTTACTCTTGCTTTGGTTTTCTGTTTTAAGGTTTTCCAAGCATTCGAACCAAGCTTGTAAATCTTTGGCGGAGCACCATCTTTTCCAGTGTATTTCGAAATTTTATGCAACGAATGAATGCTCACATACACAATATCATTATCTGCGTAAGCGAGTTTTATAGCTTCCTGCGTTTTGCCCTCCACCTGGATTTTCTGCAAACCGCCAAACTTCCCAATACCGTGATCGATGTGCGTTACATAATCGCCAACAGATAAGGAATTCAGTTCTTTCAATGTAAGCGTCTGCTTTTTCGAATATCCGTTTTTGATGTTGAATTTGTGATAACGCTCAAAAATCTGATGATCGGTATAACAAGCAATCTGATTTTCTTCATCTATGAAGCCTTGATATAAAGGAGAAACAATAGTGTGATATTGTTTGCGGACATTCTCATGATTTTCCTCATCAATGCTTTCGAAAATATCATGGAAACGATTTGCCTGTGCGTCATTCGAACAAAACAGATAATTGGTGTATCCGTTAAAATGATTATCACTAAGATTGTTCAGCAACAAATCAAACTGCTTGTTGAAAGATGGCTGAGGTTGTATGTGAAACTCGAACGATTTTGTCGCTTTGAAAAACGGTTTGTTTGATAATTCGATGATGGAAAAATCCAAAGCTTTGCGTAAAAATCCTTCCTGATTCAGGAACAAATGTTCCGGAGCGGCGTGTTTTACATCTTTGGATAATTTGTCAAATGTTTCAATTGCCTTTCCAAAAAGCTTGTCCAATTGCGAAGTCAGGAATTCCGTATTTTCAATACAGAGAACCGTTTTATCATTGATATAATCGAGGAAACTTTCGCGGTTTTCCTTGATAAATTTATTCTCCAGATTTGGAATAATGGTAATCTTGTTTTGCTTTTCTAATGAAAGCTGTGTCTCGACATCAAAGGTTCGAATGCTGTCGACTTCGTTACCGAAAAACTCGATACGATATGGATTGTCATTAGAAAACGAAAACACATCCAAAATTCCGCCACGAACCGAAAATTCTCCGGGCTCGGTGATAAAATCGACGCGTTTGAATTCATATTCAAACAACACTTCATTGATAAAATCGATAGAAACCGTTTCGCCTGTAGCAATTTTCAGTGTGTTTTTTTCGAGTTCTTTTCGGGTAACGACTTTTTCAAAAAGCGCTTCAGGATAAGTAACTATTACGGCAGGTTTCTTTCGAGAGTTGATTCGATTTAGCACTTCCGAACGCAACAACACATTAGCATTGTCGATTTCTTCAATTTGGTAAGGGCGGCGATAGGAGCTTGGATAAAACAGTACATCATTCGCCCCAATCATCTGCTCCAAATCGTTTAGATAATACGCTGCTTCTTCCTTTTCGTTGAAAATTAACAGAAAAGGTTTGTCACTTTGTTTGAAGATTGCCTGAAATACGAACGAGAAAGACGAGCCCAAAAGTCCTTTTAACTGTAATTTGTTTAAAGGATTTTCGAGATCAGTTTTAATTTGTTTGACTTTCGTCGAGTGAAGATAACTGTTGTATAAGGAAGCTAAACTCACAATAATTATTTAATCTTTTTAGGTTCCGGATTGGTTGGGATTGCCCTTGCTGTATCTAACATTCGGATCATATCTTCTTCACCGTCTTCCATTCTGATTTCGCTTTTGACTTTTATTTCATCAAACTGCGCATTCAGCGAAGCCAATTCGGTATTGATTTCCTGTACCAACTGCACTATTTTTTTATCGGGAATTTGGTTGAGGTGAATGTATAAATTTATGGCGTTTACTTTTGTCGCAATAACTGCTATTCGGCCTCTTATTTCAGGCAGATTATATTTTATCGGAATATTGTTGTTTAGTTCTGCTGCTCTTTTAGAAAGTGTTTTTGCCTTTTGCTGAAAGGCACCAATGCTGCTTTTTGGTTTTTGCCCCAGTTCGTTTAAAAATACACGCCATTCCGCCCAATAAGTTGTCAGGCTTCTTGCTGTTTCATTTGAAGGCTGTGAATTAAAATTCCAGCCTTTATTGATGTTAGCGAATATAACTTCCCTTTTTTGTGTTTCTTTTTCCTGTTCTAAAGCACGAAGCTTTTCATTATCCTGGCAGGAAGTGATAAATAGAAATACAAAAATAGTTGCTAAGAAACGTAATTTCATAAGAAATAATTGAAGGCGTAAAGGTACAAATGTAAAAGTAAACTACAGTATGAAGTAGTTAAAGTGATTATAATTTTAATAAAAGAAGTTATCTTTGTTAGACAAACCCGAGTCGCAGACGAACTGTATGGAGCGAAGCGGAGTAAAACAACACTAAATGAATACAAAAATCCTGATCATTGGCGCTTGCGGGCAAATAGGAACTGAGCTAACGCAAAAACTCAGAAACATTTACGGAATTGATAATGTCATTGCTTCCGATATCAGAAAACTGAACAACGATATTGTGAACAATGGTATTTTTGAAGTGGTCAATGCGTTGGATTACAATCAAATTGAACACCTGATTGAACAATATCAAATCACCGATGTGTATTTGATGGCAGCTTTGCTTTCGGCGACGGCGGAAAAAAATCCGGCATTTGCCTGGGATTTGAATATGAATTCGTTGTTTCACGTTTTAAATTTGGCGAAAGCCAAAAAGATACAAAAGATATTTTGGCCCTCAAGCATTGCGGTTTTCGGACCAACAACGCCAAGAAACAACACACCTCAATATACTATCATGGAGCCGACAACCGTTTACGGAATCAGTAAACAAACCGGTGAAAGATGGTGTGAATATTATCATAATATTTATGGTGTTGATGTACGAAGCATCCGTTACCCGGGACTGATTAGTTGGTCGACCGAACCAGGTGGCGGAACAACCGATTATGCGGTTGATATTTACCACAAAGCCTTGAAAGACGGGAAGTATGAATGTTTCCTTTCGGAAGAAACAGCCTTACCGATGATGTATATGGATGATGCGATCCGTGCTACTGTTGAAATCATGCAAGCACCAACCGAATCTATTAAGATACGTTCTTCCTATAATTTATCGGGAGTGAGTTTTACACCAAAAGAAATTGCGGCTGAAATCAAAAAACATATTCCCGAATTTACAATTTCATATAAACCCGATTTCCGTCAGAAGATAGCCGACAGTTGGCCGGCTTCTATAGATGACAGTTCTGCCAGAGAGCATTGGAATTGGAAACACAAATTTGATTTGGATTCGATGACCGTAGAAATGCTTGAGAATCTAAAATAGAAAACGCCGCTTTATAAAGTGAGCAGCGTTTTCCTTAAACAAAAACAAAACCTTTATTGTTGAACGATGGTTGATCGTAATGATTCCAATACAGCAACAAGATCTGTGTAAAGTTGTGTGTTAGCCGCAACGCCATTTGAAACTGCTGCAGCGCCAACATAACCTTCAAATTTGGTATAATCAGCATTGGTAGATTTAACACCCATTCTTGGATTCATTGCCGGATTATGTGCGGCAGCCATTGAGAGTCCTGTATATGTATTTACTGCATTTGTTCCTCCTGTGTTGTACGAGAAAAAATCGGTTAAATTATCTACTAATTCTGCTAAGTTAGTGGTGTTTCCTGCTCCTACTTCACTCAAAAGCGGCGCGAAATGTGCTCCTAAATTTCCTGAAGCATTTGATTGTACATCAGCAACAATATTGGCTATCGTTGAATTAATTACTTTCCTGTAAGCCAATCTTCCGGCCTCAATTTTTACTGCAGGATCAGAGCTGTCCGGATCGTCTACCAATGTTGTTCCGCCCAATCTTTCATAAATTGATGGAGGAGTATCATTGTTATCCTTACTGCAAGAGGTGAGCGTCATAGCTCCCAATACCAATGCACAAAGTGCAAATTTTGAATACTTAGTCATAGCTTTTATATTTAAGATTTATTGAAAATTCCTTGTATGAACTTGGTGAACTTATAGCTGATGCCGTCATGTCTCATTACCGGACAGACTTGTTTATTGGCTAGATTTACAGGGACAGTAAATCGCTTCGCTTTATAATTTCCTTTTGCCATTAGTTCGTTGTATATCTTTTTTGAATCGGCCACTCGGTTGTCATGGAAATAAACGACGACGTTTCTTTTTACGATGATTTCGCTTTTAACACCAGGAATGGCATGTAATTTTTGTGTGATATCAATTGTACTCAGGGAATCGAATGGTTTATCAAAATCAATTCGGCTAACCTGAATAGTAGCGTTCTCTACTGGTCTGGCAGTAGCAATATGATATACAAGTATTATAAATAATAAAAGCACTGTTCCCAATACGCTTAAGATTATTCGTTTGAAGGTTTTATGAATTTTCATAGTTTTTTTGATATGAATTGATTTACGGGAAAAGAAAAATTAAGGTTTGCTTTTTTCGCAGCTTTCACGCTATTTAGATTGTTTCTTTATAACAATGAAATCCATTTAAATCAAAAAGCGCTGCTCTTGACACAAAACAGCGCTTTTCACTCTAAACAAAACTAACCAAACATAAACACAGCATTTGTTTAAACCGGAGCAAACAGAGCTAGATAAATGATAAGGACAAACAATGCAATCATGGCAATGACGGCAGTTGTCCCAAACAAGGCATTAATTTTTTTGTTGATATTCATAGTCATAGAATTTGGGGTTCTTTAACCCAGTTACGCGAAAAGAAAGATTATGGTTTTTAAAAAGTAGAAAAATTATTTTTTCTTGTTTTTTAATTCAGTTATCAGGCTTTCCTCAATAGGAGATTTAATTTTTATCACTTCATCTGAGCTGTCATTTGGGATTGTCATCGAAAGCACATAATGTTTTATTTTCCAACTTCCATTAAGTAAAACCAATACTCCAGAACCGCGGCAGATTTTCATTTGGGTATCTAACAATTCATCAAACCAAGCCATCTTTTTATCCAGACTAAAATAAATGTGTCTTTCTAAAACCGTAAAATTCCATGCTTTACCTTTATCAAAATAAGGTTTGGCAAACGCTTCAAAAGCAGCTTTGTTCCAGTTTTCTGTGGCATCGGTTCCAATGAAAATTGCATCATCTGTTAGAACATCAAAATAATTCTTAAAATTAGCATCGGCAGCAGCTTTGTGCCATGCATCAAGAGTTTTGTTGATTTCTGTCTTTACATCACTCTGTGCATTACTGATGGTTGTAAATATTGAAAACAGTATAAAAGGGAATATCTTTTTCATAAGTATTGCATTATCATTGTAATTGTAAGTAAATATAGTATTTACATAGTATTAGTTTTTGTATTTTTATAAAATTAATTAACAGCATCTGTATGAAAGAGGCAAGAAGTTATGGCATTTTAACGGTAATTTTTGTTTTGATTATTTCCTTGTCCAGCTCGTTTTGCGATAAGAAAAAGGATATTGCATTACAACCTAAAAAAAAGACAAAGAGCTATGAAGTGTCCTTTGACAGTACTTTAGTTTCTACTTTCTATGCTAAGTATCCAAAATTGATTTTATACAAAAAACAGGTTGTTTCGCTTTACCAAAAAAACAATTATAATTTTATATGGTATGATAAAAAAGGAAGAAAGGAAATAGCAGATGTAATCTACAATAAAATCAATAATTTATACCAGGAAGGCATTCAGGCAAAACTGCCTTATAAAGAAACGCTCGACGGTTTGCTTCCCAAAACAGCCGTTAAACCTGATGTGGATACCGAATTGTTTTTGTCTAATTATTATTTTTTCTATGTAAATAAAGCGGTTCAGGGAATTGACAGTACCAAAATAAAAGAACTCGAATGGTACCTGCCCAGAAAAAAACAATCTTATGTTGGTTACTTAGACTCGTTGTTGGTTGACCCGAAATTGATTGATAAACCGGAACAGCAGATCCCACAATACTATAAACTCAAAGCAGTATTGCAGAAATACCGTGACATAGAACAAAAAGGAGGCTGGGATTCGATAAAAGTTCCGACAGATTTTGTACAGATTAAACCGGGTGACAGTTCGGAAGTGGTTGCAAAAATCAGGAAACGATTATTTTTGACCGGTGACATCGCCGAAGATTCCGGCAGGCAGTTGTATGGTTATGCGCTCCAACAGGCAGTCTTGAAATTTAAGAAAAGAATGGGTCTGACTCAGGACAAAACCATCCTTCCAAAACACATTGACGAAATGAACGTTCCGGTCAGCGAGCGTATAAAAACAATCATTGTCAATATGGAGCGCTGCCGATGGATTCCTACCGATATCGGAAAAGCCAAAGAGTTTATCTTCGTAAATATTCCTTCCTATAAACTAAGGTATTTCAGGGATGGAAAAGAGATTTTGAATTGCAATGTCGTGGTCGGAAGCACGATGAATAAGACGGTAATTTTTAGCGGAATGATGAGTTCTATTGTGTTCAGCCCGTATTGGAATGTGACGCCGACCATCATCAAGACCGAAATCCTTCCGGAGATGAAAAAAGACAAAAACTATCTAACAAAACACAATATGGAATGGAATAATGGCGCTGTAAGACAAAAGCCCGGAAAGTCTAATTCTTTGGGACTGGTTAAGTTTTTATTCCCAAACAACAATAATATTTACCTGCACGATACACCTGCGAAAAGTTTGTTCAGTTCTGAGAAGCGTGCCTTTAGCCATGGCTGTATCCGTGTTGAGAAACCAAAAGAATTAGCTAATTTGATTCTGGAAAACGATCCGAACTGGACACCTGAAAAAATAGACAAAGCCATGCACAAAAATAAGGAAAACTGGTATGTATTAAAAGAGAAAATCCCGGTTTATATAGGATATTTTACTGCTTTAGTTGATGAGGACGGTAACATAAATTTCTATAAAGATGTTTATGGTAAAGATCCGCAATTAGCATCCATGCTGGTTGAAGAGTAATTACTTTTTGACAGCCTTCTCCAAATCCTTAAGGTCACTTGGTTTAAAGTTGGAAGATGAACTTGCATAATCCGAATAAATTATTTCTCCCGTTTTTGAATTGGTTACGGTAATGAATTTTTCGGTCGTGGTTTTGATAAGCAAAAGATAATAAACAGGTGTAGCACTGTTGAGTATTTTGTCATTAAGCGCTTCGGGTGAAATTAATTTGCAATTCAGGCTTAACCCTTCAAAGACTTCTTTTGCTTCATACTGTTTGCTTTCATCATCTGAATTTTTAACAAATTTTATCATGACATATTCAGGGATGTAAAGTGTTTCAGAGCTTAGCTTTTGAAGTTCCAGGGCGTTATAAAATGCAGCTTTTGTTGATCGGGCTTCACCTTTATTAAGCAGTATTGTCAGTTGTTGAACATAATTTCCAACAACGCCCGCATTCCAGTTTTTAAGATGCCCGCTGGCATCATAATCCATTTTGTAAATCGTTGTTGGATTGTCCTGTGTTATATAATCAGGGAAAAGTTCTACTGTTGCAATCGATATTTTTTCTTCCTGGTTAAAGTGCTTTCTCTTTTTTGGATCGTACACAAAACTACCATCGGTGGTCCAGAGTTCAAGATAAAAATGTGTTACAGTATTTGCGCCACTTGTAGAAGTTGTCATGTTTGCGGTAATAGTAACGAAGCTATTATTGGGTGCGATGTTTTTCTCCACATCGGAATATTTGATGCATTCCACTTTACTGAATGTCCAGTTCTTTTTTATGGCGTCAACATAGGCAGCGGCTTTTGGTGATGCCGGGTCTTTCATTGCAAAAAAAGTAGTACCGGTTTTTATTTTGGCGATTTCGGCAATGTTGGTAATAGCTATCTGGCTGTGAATTTTTATCGGGAGACAAACAAAAACCAGAAGTTGTAAAAGTGCCGTTTTAAGTTTCATTTTATAGAAGTTTTGGTTTTACATTTCAAACTTAAATAAAAAAAGCCCTACACTAATGTAGGGCTTTTATTTTTATTTTCGGATAATTACCAAATCTTCACACGTTTTTCAGGAGCAAGGTATAAGGAATCTGTTGGTTTGATTTTAAATGCTTCGTAGAATTCAGGTACGTTTCTCACGACACCGTTAATTCTGAATTTAGCCGGTGAATGTGGGTCGCCTGCAATCTGACTGCGAATGGCTTCCTCACGAGCTATTTCACCCCAAACCTGTCCCCATCCTAAGAAGAAACGCTGCATGCCTGTGAAGCCGTCCATAACCGGAGCTTCTTTTCCGCCTAAACTTTCCTTGTAAGCCTTAATTGCAATACTTAATCCGCCAAGGTCACCAATGTTTTCTCCCAATGTAAATTCTCCGTTTACATTCAAATCAGGGAATGCTTTAAAGCT
>DBIH01000036.1 GCA_002296885.1 Flavobacterium sp. UBA807
AATAACTTACTCCTGTTTAATAATAACCGGAAGCACAAACTGTGTTTTTACCGGAATCCCTCTTTTGATTGCCGGATTTACTTTTGGGAAATCTATTAATCGCGCATGAAGGATGCTGTCAATCTTTATAGTATCATAGGCCACGGAATCTTTTGGAAATTGCGGATCGAACTGCATTGTGGAATTTGGAAAAACAGTAACTTTTACTTCTATGGTGTCCAACTGCGGAAACATTGTTGAAAGTGTATCAACCGCTAATTTCTGTTGGATTGTTGTTGTTAGGAATTCAAAAAAACATTGTTTGCGTTGAGCGTCATCTTTCAGTTTTTCACAATCGGAAACTGATGGATATTCATCTACTTCATTCCAGTTGATTTCCTTCAATTGTTTATCGAGCAATTCTTTTTCATTGGGCACTTGCTTCTGAAAATAGTTACACGATTGAAAGAACAACAACGCTAATATTGGCAAAAGTCTTTTCAAAATTTACTTTTTGGAATTTAAATAATCGGAATAACTTCTGTCAAACCATTCCTGCTTGGTTTTGTCTGCTTCTTTTTTTTGGTCTTTGTATAACAATCCTAATTTTTCGGAATAGATGGCTATTTTGATTGTATAGGAATAAAACTCCTCCTTGGTAAGTGTTATTGATTGATCTTTTTGCTTTTTGAAAAATTCAAAAAACAACGCATCAAAATCGTTCTTGTCATAGGAACGAACTTCTTTTTTAAATTTTTTATAAAGGTCTTCCTTTACTTGAATATCGGGATCATTGGATGGTTTATCTTGTGCATAAACCGAATTTGCAACTCCCGAAAACAAAAAGCTTAAAAGTAAAATCTGCATTATTTTTTTCATGCTTGTTCCGAATTATCAATTCCAAAAATAGGAAATTATATTTACTACTTCTTTGGTTTCTTGGAAAAAAGAAAAGCCCTCAAAAATGAGAGCTTTTGTTTTGTGTTTTGTTGTTTTTATTCAACCAGTAATTTCTTAATCACTTTTAAATTAGAATCTGAAGTAACTTCAAGAAGATAAACTCCTTTGGCGATTGATGATAAATCAACAGTTTGTGAAGAAACTGAACCGGAAGGTTTTTGTGATGCAATAACTTTTCCTAACACATCATATACCAAAATAGTAGTAATGGTACCATTATTTTTTAATGAAATAGTCACTCTATCAGAAACCGGATTTGGATAAAAAACAAAATCCCCGTTCTCAAATTGGTTTAATCCCAATTGCGCTACGAATTCAGTGTTGAAAGTATTGGTAACAATAGCTGGATTGAAGTCAAAATAAATGGAAGCGGTGTTTGGAATGATATCACCAACACTATAGCCAGATTTCGGTTTTATTTTGAATGAAACATAACCTTTTCCAATGGTTGAATTGTCTACTGAAACTGGCAGCTGAATATTTTCGAATTTCCAATTTAGTACATTATTCAGCCTGTCTAAAATATATGGATGGCTGGCATTTATCATTTTAATAGAATTTTCATCCAATCTTGAATCGAGAACATCATTTACCCTTACGTTTACCGCGCTTGCAGTACCGGTGTTTTCAAAATGAATGGTATACAACAAATAATCATCGGATGTAAAGGAAGAATATAAAATCTTACCGCCATGTGATTCCATTTTATCGTTAGGATCATAAGAGCCGGTAATGATTTGCGTCATACTTGCAGAATTGTTTATCGGAACAACATCGTCTGTTAATGGAGCTACCGAAGCCGTGTTTACCAACAAGCCTCCAATTGCCACAGTTGGAATAGTTGGCACCTGCATGACAACGGTCATTGACCTAGATTCAAAAGGCAATAAATTAGTAAAATTATAGGTAAATCCGTTGGTTGTTGAAGTAGTTCCTGATTGCGAATTTGAAACAATAGTTACCTGTGGATCTATATTAAATGTTACCGTACCGGAAGTAATTGTTTGATTCCCGTTATTGGTATAAACGATCTTGTTTTGATAGGTAAATCCAGGTCTCGGTGAATTTAATGGTACGATATTTACCGCCAAATCGTTATAAGTCTGAACCACAGTAACCGGAAAATTATATACAGTCATTCCGCTTCCGGTTACGTGTATGCCTGAAAACGAAGCTGTAGAAACATTGTAAAGTGAGGCATAGTTTGGATCTATTGCATAACTCAAATCATAGGAATTGGAAGCATTTAGATCATAAATATTGTATACACCCGATGGAGAAGTAATATCATGTATACTTCCGCTGTGATTTATTTCATAAGTAAATTGTCCTAATGGGAAATTACTTTCTCCGCTTTCCTGTGTTCCGTTATTATTACTGTCTAAAAAGGCATTTAAACGCAAACCGGAACAATTAATAGAACCAACAGTAGTTGGCATTTCCGTTATTTTGATAAATCCGGCATTATTGCTATAATTGGTAACCATAATTAAATAATACTGACCTGCTACAGCATTCGGAATGACTGGATATTCGACAAAGTTGATGGAATAACTGCAACTAACAGTATTTGCTGCTGTTAACAATCCACTACAAGGTGCAACCGGATTATCAAACGGACCATATACAATATAATCAACATCTAATCCTGTACCCGTAAAATTAATTAGTGAATTTTGCTCAATTTTTAGGTTAATAGTACCATTCCCACTAACCGGTAAATAAAACCACGTTGGATTAGGTTGTGAACCTAAGCAACCATAATCATTCCCTGTTTCAGCCGATGCAGACTGGTGAGTATTTGCAAAAGGAGAGCCCAATGCACCGCATAGGGGATTGGCATTAGCACAAACAGAAGCCAAATTACATAAAGCATGGGTTCTTGCTGAAAAAGAATAAATATTGTCACACCCATTAGGCACCGACTCCCTCACAAAAAGAACAGTTTCCGGTGTTTGTACTCCAATCGTAAAAGCAGACGGATTAGCTATTGGTGCTGTCTGATTTTGAGCATTGGCTAAACTTGTGTAGAACAGAAAACCATTTGGAGAATTTAACTGCGCCAAATTAACACCTAGATTAAATACAACTAAAGAATCATTATTGTCATCACATTGGTCAATATCCGTTAGTGGTATAACCGTACTTGAAAATGAGTCTACCCATAGCGAAAAGGTTAAAATTTGATATTCGTGAGTTGTATTATTTTCTAAACGAACATAGATTACTGCTCCGTTAACTCCCGCAAAGTTAGTAGGATTAGCAATTGGAGCTGTGGCAGAACCGGCATCAGTCTCAGAAGTGTAATAGGTTATTGTATAATCTACAGGATTTAATGTGGATAAAATTATTGGTGTATTTGTTGTCAAATCAAATGAAGCGGTACTCGTATCACTGCATTGTCTCATATCTGTTGGTTGCCCTGCAGATGGATTACAGGATGGAGTCACAAAAGTATAGGCTTCTGAATAGGCACTCGGTCCGCTGCTACAGCTGGCATTAACTTTTATCGTATAAAGGGCGTTACAATCTACCGCCATTAAAAAGGGATTTTGTGATGTTGATATGTTTACCGTATTGATACCGTTGTGCGTTACATCTATTGACCAGGAAGATGCTCCGGTATTGGATGTCCAGGAAATAAGTGCGGTTGTGGCTGTTATTTGGCTGGCTATTACATTGGTTGGTGCTTCACATGAAGAAGAACAGGAAAGAATATAAAAATTTACACTGGCAATAGAATAACATCCGGTTTCCGGATTTTGCGCCCTAACATAAATTATCTGACTAAATGGTGTTGTATTTGTAAAACCGGAAGGACCTATTTGATTTACTCCAGCATCTGCATCTGAAAAAGTAAAATAATAAGTCAACATCAAGTTAGCTGCTCCTGGCTGATTGCTTTGCCAGATGGTTTGTGAAATCGGACCTAAATCAATAAACATCACACCATCATTTGGAATATTGACATTATCGCAAATGGTCATAGTTTGATCATATACAATTGGTGACGGATTTACATGCAGCTGATAACTAAAAAAGCTAAC
>DBIH01000018.1:0-2105 GCA_002296885.1 Flavobacterium sp. UBA807
ATATTAATTATTTATTTATTATTTGATGGTTTTTATAAAATGCAAAGCCAGAGAAAATTCGCATAAATTTTTATTTTATCCACCAAGAGCAAAAATATCCGTTAAAATACATTATTTTTTAATTAATAAGAATTTTACGGTTAATTTAAAATCTTTGCTTTTTATAAATAAAAAAATCAATTTTTTCTTATTTATAAATTCTCAATTATTAAAAAGAACATAACATCATTGAATTTTATAAAACAATATTACATATTTTATCGACTAAAATACAAATAAAATCGATTAAATGCATTTTTTAATTTATTATATAAGAATTATACCTTAATTTTACGGTAACCCGTAATCGATTAAAAGCCCAATTTTAATTTGATGACTATCAGTCACTTTCATTTTATAAAATCAAAGCCGAATCAAAATTTTAATTCAAGAACATTCAAACCTGTTTTTATAATATTGACAATTCATAAAATAATTTGATTTTAAGCACAAAAAAACCCCTTCGTTTCCGAAGAGGTCTTCTCAGTTAATATAAATTTATTAACCCAATCTATTATTTCTTAATCACACGCTGTGTTTTGACTTCAGTGCCCTGAGTAATGATAACATTATAAATACCGGCAGGATAGCTGTTTCCAATTTCAAAAGAATCAATATCAGACATTCGAACTGAACTCGACTCTATTACTTTTCCAAGCATATCATATACTTTAATTTGAATATCTTGCTCACTTACTGACGATCTAACATCTAATTTGAAATTATCAGAGAAAGGATTTGGGTAGATATTTAAATCTATACCTACTGTCGCTTGTTTTCCAATAGGAAGCGAGCAACTACCCGGCAACGGAGTATTGTCTTCACAACCTGCTAACGCATCTATAGTACCAACTGAAGTAGCACTAAGGACATTATTTATATAGCTTCCAAAAGTATAAGTAGATTTATTATCAGCACCTGTATACACTGCACCAATAATAGACTTAACATCATATTTAATAGACACTATATACGTCGCTCCTGGAGTTGCACCTGTTACAACATACTTAGCTTCCGTATTACCGTTTAACATGCTTCCGGAAAAACTAACATTTCCACAAGAACTATTTGTCAAACGTATTTGTTGAGCATTTTGAATGGTAAACAGTTTATTTAAATCGCCATCGTTAGATTGTTTTACGTTAATAGTAAAACTACTTGATGGAGCTACTACACCTGCATAGTAAAAGAATACGCCTGGCATTGCATTGTTTACTGTACGTCCACTAAGCTTGGTACAAACATTATATAAACCTGTTGCCGTTCCTGTTACATAATTACAGCAGGTGGTTTGTGTTGGGAATATATGACCATTATTAGTACAAGCGTTTATACTAAAGGTTGCCTGACAGGTTGTTGGTTGACCACATGGATTTGAATAACTGAATGTCACTGTTTTTGAAGTTCCACATCCTGTTGGTGCTCCGGTGCTATTATTGGTCAGATTTCCTCCGCAGCCACCACTCGCATTTGCAGTCTGTAACCATGCGGTATAAGCCGCATCAATTGCTGCCTGAGAGAGATCAGATCCAACCGATTGATTGACCGGACAGTTCAACACAACAGGCTGCGCACTCGCAACAGTAAATGTCGCCTGACATGTAGACGACAATGGCGCACATGAACTAGTATATGTAAAGGTTACTGTTCTTGAACCTCCACATGCAGGAGGCGCTCCAGTATTATCATTAGTTAAAGTGCCATTACATCCTCCATTACCACTAGCTGTTCCTAACCAAGTTGCAAAAGCAGCATTTACTGCCGCTTGTGTTTGGCAGGCTGAAGTTGTTAGATTTCCCGGACAATTTAAAGTTATACCTGAAGGAGCTGATACTGAAAATGTTCTTTTACAAGATTGTGATTGCCCGCAATCGTCAGTGACTGTCCAGGTAACAGAGGTACTTCCTCCGCATCTTGAAGGAGCAACAGGATTTAAAGGTGACCTGACTGGAACTGAATTAGTTCCTCCTGAAAAACTAAATGAATTTAGCCAAGCATTGAATGCACTGTTGATTGCATCCTGAGTTTGGCAAGACTGCGCTGTAGTTTCGGGCGGACAGTTAAGT
>DBIH01000018.1:2226-4077 GCA_002296885.1 Flavobacterium sp. UBA807
AGTTAAGTGTAATTTCATTTGCAGCCGGTGCTGTAATAGTTTCAGAAACAGCTGTCACACATTCCTCAGCCGACATTACGCTTACAGTATAAGTAGTCCCTCCTACACTTCCTGTAAGTCCGGTAAATATTCCATCCGAATTTGTTGGTCCACTTGGCAAAAGGGTATAACTATAAATTCCAATATCAGAAAACTGTCCCACAACTGTCAGTGTAGAAGTTCCTCCAGCACAGGTAATAGATGTATGTGATGTAGTTGCGGCAACTCTCGAAACCGAAACCGACTTACTACATTCACAAATTGTATTGGGCAAACTTGAAGTATTAACGACATCTAATTGTAAATTGAATTCCGGAGTTCCTGTCCCCGGGCAAACAACTAATGTTTGTGTAGTTCTATTTGTTCCTGCGTTATATGTCACGGGACCATAACTCCTAATAAATGCACCAGAACTATTTGATGAAAAAGAATATGTGAAATTTAAATTAGTAGTTGCATTTAAAAGATTTGGCGAACCACTTCTGGCAACATCTACATTAATAATAATATCATTTGAAGTATCATTGTTGTCAGATACAGCGCATGCTTCAAGTGGACCTACAAGATTACATGCCGGCACTAAGGTCCCTTGTGCGGAAGCTTTTTGGGAAAAGAATCCCATTGATAGTAAAAAAACCAAAACGCAACAACAAAATAAATTATCGTTATGTCTGTTTTGAATACTGAGTAAAGTTGAATTTTTCATATGCTAATATTTAAATTAGTTAGTTAAAGATTACCTATAGAAACAGATTTGGTACAGGAACATGTTTTACTTGTACCTCTTGAATCAGGAGGATTGATAATTGTCAATTTTATATTGAAATTGCCGTTCTTATTACCCGGATTTATGGTAATGTTAGGTTGATTGGTTGGGGTTGCAAAAGTTGCAGCGGAAGTGTTTGATTTAAATTCCCATTTGTAAATTGTTCCCGGTGTTGTTCGAAGAACCTCAGAATTAATGGTGAAGTTTTGACCGCCATCCCTCAATCTTTTGGCTTCTAAAACACCATTCAGATTACATGCCGGTTGCTGAGCAAATAAGAAGTTGGTAAATAAAAAAAGTACAACAAGTATAATATAACTAGGTAGAATACTCTTTTTTTCTGAAGTGTCTTCGATGTGATTCTTTGAGTAATGTAAAGAATTCACATGACTAAAATCCGTTTTTATGCTGTTTTCAACACCATATTTGTCATCTCCGACATGATTATGTCCAAGAAAGTTGGATAGAATATTTTTTTTCATAATGATTTATGTGTTTAGGATTACACCACATTATGAGCAGGGTTAGTTTAGTACTTTTAGGGATAATCAAGAGTTTTACTCTCTTTTTAAAAGGTTAGTAAATAAGTGATTAGCTCTTTTTCAAAACAATCTTCAAATTTATTTACATATCAGATAAAATGTTAAAAAAAAGGCAATTATTGTATAAATGGTATGTTTTTACCGATGAAATGCATTTTTTAAACAAAAAAATGTCTGATTAATCAACTTAAAAGAGAGCGTTTTTAAAGATTAAATCTATAAGTCCAGTTTATAAGTACGACGTCTTCTAAAAGTTACCGGATCGAAATGCTTCCACATATTGTGTATGGCATGATTATCTTCCAGTTCAGGAGTCCTGATACAGTTTTGAATTCCTTTATCCTTAAAGGTTTTATAATATTCATTGAATACAATAGCGGTTACGCCTTTACTTTGGTATTCCGGATCAATGCCAATTAAATAAAACAATACATCTTTACTGTGTTTTTTAGCTTGAAGCAGATGATAAAATCCAAAAGGAAACAATTTTCCTTTTGCTTTTTG
>DBIH01000270.1 GCA_002296885.1 Flavobacterium sp. UBA807
ATTTTGGCACCCATATCTATCAATTTATCCACGAAGAACAAACGGCTTTCAAACATTTTTTGGTGAATCAAGACATCTCCGTTTGCCTGCGTTGCAGTAACCAGACAGATGCTCAGCAAGTCAGGAGTAAATCCAGGCCATGGTGCATCTGCAATAGTTAAGATTGAACCATCAATATCTGTTTTTACAGTATAACCTTTGGTATGAGCCGGAATATAAATGTCATCCCCTTTTTTCTCAAGAGTGATTCCCAGTTTTCGGAATACATTCGGAATGACACCAAGATTTTCCCAGCTAACATTTTTGATGGTGATTTCACTTCTTGTCATCGCTGCAAGGCCAATCCAGGAACCAATTTCAATCATATCAGGTAAAATCCTGTGTTCGCATCCTCCTAATTTTTCAACACCTTCAATCGTTAATAAGTTTGAACCAACTCCTGTAATTTTAGCACCCATCGAATTCAGCATTTTACAAAGCTGTTGCAAATAAGGTTCGCAGGCAGCGTTGTAAATTGTGGTTGTTCCTTCAGCTAAAACAGCAGCCATTACGATGTTTGCCGTTCCTGTTACCGAAGCTTCATCAAGCAGCATGTGTGCGCCTTTCAATCTCGTTTTAGATTCCACTCCGTAGAAATGATCTTCTCTTTCGTAGCGGAATTTAGCTCCAAGATTTATGAAACCTTCAAAGTGCGTATCCAAACGACGACGACCAATTTTATCTCCGCCGGGTTTTGGAATATAACCACAGCCAAATCGGGCTAAAAGCGGCCCAACAATCATAATCGAACCTCTTAAACTTCCGCCTTCTTTTTTAAATGCTTCCGTTTTTAGATAATCAACATTTACTTCATCAGCCTGAAACGTATAATCACCAACTCCATTTTTTTGGATTTTGACGCCTAAATTTCCAAGCAGAACGATTAGTTTGTTAACATCGATAATATCCGGAATATTGGTAACCCTAACTTTTTCTGAAGTCAATAATGCAGGACACAAAACCTGTAATGCTTCGTTTTTTGCGCCTTGTGGATGTACGTCTCCTTTTAATTGGATACCACCTTCTATTTTGAATGTTCCCATTTTTATAATTATGAATTATGAATTATGAGTTTTGTTATTGCGAATGTAAATTCACAACTTATAACTCATAACTATTTTTGATTGTTGTTATTTTTATTAAATGGTTTTTTACCATTCTTATTCTTGCTTTTGCCATTTTGAGCAGGCATATTCTTGTTTGATGTCTTTTTATTTGTGCGCATCAAATCATTTGTCGTAAGCAATTCTTCAGTGCTTTGCAGTAAATTCAGTTTGCCACCGGACAATTCATAAAGATGCTCAAATATTACCATATCGGTAACGGTGTCTTTATTCCAACTCAGAAAAGATTTTTTCATATGATTGGCTATGACTTTAACCAATGCATTCTTCATTTCGCCTTCTTCCCAGCTGTTGGCAACGTCAATCATGTATTTGATATTGTTGCCATAAAAACGATACTTCGGATTTTTTTGTGGATACTCAAGACGTTCTGGCTTTAAGTTGATAACATCCCTTGTCGGAATTGGATAGGGCGAATCAACATCCAATTTAAAATCGGACATGATAAAAATCTGATCCCAAAGCTTGTGTTGAAAATCGGGAACATCTCGCAAATGCGGATTTAAGCTTCCCATCACCTGAATGATATATTTAGCAGCCTTATTGCGTTCTTCCCTGTCCGGAAGTAAAGTTGCCTGATCAATTAGTTTTTGCAGATGACGTCCGTATTCTGGAATAATCAAATGCGGTCTTTCGGCATTATACTCCAGATGATGTACTACATCATTGGCATTTTCCTTTATATATTTATCAATCATTATAATGATATTATTCCTTCGATATTAGATACTTCAATGTATTTCTCGATAACCTGTTCCGGGTTTTCCATCATCACATTTACTGAAATACTGGTATACTTTGCAGTTTTTGATTGTGTAGTTTGGATAACAGCACCTAAATTGTCAAAAGCATTTTCTACTTCTTCAATTTTTTTGGCATCGGTTGGCACAATAAACTTGTATAAATACTCATTTGGCCATGTTGAAGTGTTGTTTAACTCTTCGCGTAGTCTTGCATAAAACTCTTCCGTTTTCTTATCCATATGAAATCAAAATAAAAGCAAATATACAGTATTGATTTCAGAATTCTGAATTGGATTCTATGAATTCAAAAAAATAATTTTCAATCCAAAAAATAAATCCAGATTCGCTTTACATATTCTAATTAGTTTCAATAAATTTGCGTTTCATTTTTTAAAAATTGAAAAAAGAACTCATAGTCATAACTGGTGGCCCGGGCACAGGAAAAACCACAATAATCGATGCACTAATCGAGCAGGGTCATGCGTGTTTTCCCGAAATCTCAAGACAAATTACACTTGAAGCAAAAAAACAGGGAATTGAGCAATTATTCCTTGAAAAACCTTTATTGTTCAGCGAGTTACTTTTAGAAGGCAGAAAAAAACAGCACCAACAGGCACATCAGGACGTTTCTGAAATTGTCTTTTTGGATCGGGGAATTCCTGATATTTTAGCTTATATGCATTACATCGGCGATAGCTATCCTGCTTTTTTTGACGAAGCGAGTAAAGAACATTCGTATTCAAAAGTCTTTGTTTTACCGCCATGGGAAGATATTTATGAAAGTGACGAAGCACGCTATGAAAACTTTGAGCAGGCCAAACTCATCTATGATCACCTGATTGAAACCTATGAAAAATATGGTTATAAGCTGATTGAAGTTCCGCGAGGTACTGTCGAAGAGCGTATTGAGTTCATCTTTAGCCATCTATCATAATACACTTTTGCTGTACCGGCAAGCCAATCTTATTTCATACCTTTGGTCATCAAACTGAATTCTTCGTAATTCGTAATTCATAATTCGTAATTGAATAAGGCATTAGAAATCCTTGAAAAATATTGGAAGCACAATGCTTTCCGTCATCCGCAGGAAGAAATCATAACTTCTGTTCTCGATGGGAAAGACACCTTTGCTTTAATGCCAACCGGCGGAGGAAAATCGATTTGTTTTCAGGTTCCGGCAATGATGAAAGATGGAATCTGCCTTGTCATTTCTCCTTTGATTGCTTTGATGAAAGATCAGGTTCAGAATCTACAGAGCAAAGGAATTAAAGCTATTGCTTTGACCGGTGGCATTCATCAGGATGAGATTATTGATTTGCTTGACAACTGTCAGTTCGGGAATTATAAATTCCTTTATCTTTCACCGGAACGGCTACAAAGCGACTGGATTTTGGAACGGATAAAAAACCTTCCTATAAACCTTATCGCTATTGACGAAGCGCATTGTGTTTCGCAGTGGGGGCACGATTTCCGTCCGGCTTATTTGAAGATTGTCGAGCTTAAAGAATTCATTCCTAAGGTTCCTTTCTTAGCTTTGACCGCATCGGCGACTTTAAGAGTTAAAGAAGACATCATTACACAGTTAAAGCTGGATAAACCGAATATTTTTTCCAAATCATTTTACAGGGATAATATTGCCTATATGGTTTTTGAAACCGAAGACAAACTGCATTTACTTCAACAAATTTTAACCAAAAATCCACAACCATCCATTATATATGTAACCAACAGGAAATCTTGCCTTGAAACGGTTCATCAACTGGAAAGTCACGGATTTACTGCAACTTATTATCATGGCGGATTGAATTCAAAAGAAAAAGAAAACCACATGAAACTCTGGATGGAAGAAAAAGTCCAGGTCATGGTTGCCACGAATGCTTTTGGAATGGGAATTGACAAAGGCAATGTGAAAACAATTATCCATCTGCATCTGCCACAGAATTTAGAAAACTATTATCAGGAAACCGGGCGAGCCGGAAGAAATGGAGAAAAAGCTTTTGCAATTTTGCTTAATAATCCATCGGATGTTTTGCATGCAGAATCACAATTTTTGAATGTTCTGCCCGATAAAACATTCCTAAATTTAGTCTTTTCAAAACTCTGCTCCTATTTTCAGATTGCTTACGGTGAAGGCATTGACGAGCAGTTTAGTTTTAACCTGAATCAGTTTTGTTCAAAATATAATTTCCCGATATTAAAAACTTACAATTCTTTGCAGTTTTTGGACAGGCAGGGTGTTATCAGTTTGTCTCAGGAATTTTCAGAAAAAATCAATATACAGTTTATCATTCCGTCCAAAGAAGTGATTCGCTATATGAGCCTGAATCCGAATGACGAGGAAATTATTTTAACGATACTCAGGACATATCCGGGAATTTACGACATGCAGACAGCTTTCAATCCGACACTGATTGCCAGGAAATCGAATACTGATGAAAAAACAGTACTTTCACTTTTGCAGAAATTAAAGGATAAACAGATTATTGACATGATTGCCAAAAACAATGACGCGATGATTACCTTTAATGAAGTTCGTGAGGATGAACGTACGATTAATCGGATTTCGAAATATCTGGAAGCTCAGAACAAATTAAAGACAGAGCAACTTCAAGCCGTACTTTATTATAGTAAAGACAAGAAAACCTGCAAGAACAAATTGCTGATGCAGTATTTTGACGAAACTATAAAAGAGGATTGCGGCATTTGTTCTTATTGTATTTCGAAAAACAAGAAGCAACAAAAACCGGAAAGCGTATCCGAAAAAATCATCGAATTACTGAAAATGCAGGATTTCAATTCGAGAGATATTCAAAAGTTGACCAAATTTCCAAAAGACGATGTTATCTTTGCGCTTCAAAATCTGCTGGAAAGCGATACAATCAGTATCAGATCAAATAATTTATACACATTAAAATAGGAATGGAAAAACTGCGCATCGTTTTTATGGGAACACCCGAATTTGCCGTTGGTATTCTGGACACAATAATCAAAAACAACTATGAAGTTGTTGGGGTTATCACCGCTGTCGATAAACCTGCCGGTCGTGGTCAGAAGATTAAATATTCGGCGGTAAAGGAATATGCTTTGGAACACAACTTAAAACTATTACAGCCTTCCAATCTAAAAGACGAGGCTTTTTTAGCTGAATTAAAATCTTTGGAAGCCAATCTGCAGGTTGTGGTTGCATTTCGAATGCTTCCGGAAGCTGTTTGGCGCATGCCCAAACTGGGAACCTTTAATCTTCATGCGTCATTGTTACCGAACTATCGTGGTGCTGCTCCTATCAATTGGGCTATTATAAACGGAGAAACCAAAACCGGAGTTACTACTTTTTTCATTGATGACAAAATTGATACAGGGGCAATGATTCTGAGTGATGAAATTTTGGTATCGGAAAATGAAAATGCCGGACAATTGCATGATCGTTTAATGTTAGTCGGAAGTTCAACAGTCATTAAAACACTTAAGCTTATTGAAAGCGGAAATGTATCAACTGAAATTCAAAAAGAATCGGACGAAATTAAGACAGCCTATAAATTAAACAAAGAGAATTGCAAAATAGACTGGACAAAATCTGCAGCAGAAATCCACAACTTAATACGCGGATTATCGCCGTATCCTTCAGCATGGTGCCTGCTTAAGGATAATGATGAAGAATGGAATGTAAAAATTTATGAGTCGAAAATAATTCCGGAAAATCACGCTTATAATATAGGTAGAGTAATTACTTCGAAAAAAGAAATCAAAATCGCTGTGAAAGATGGATTCATTCAGATTCTAAATCTTCAATTTCCGGGGAAGAAAAAAATGATGGCAAATGAGCTTCTGAATGGCATCTCATTTTCTGAAAGAGCACAAGCAGAATAAGGTCTCGTGGCTTATTATCAAACGAAAAAATCGATAAAAAGCATGGGTTTATCAACAAATCTTCCAAGTTATCAACAAATATTTGAAAAAATAGCTAAAACTCTTGTACGGTAAGGAATTCCTATTAAATTTGTTATCATTAACAAAATGTTTAACCAACAATTAATAACTAACACTATGAACAAATCAGAATTAATCGATGCAATTGCAGCTGACGCAGGAATTACTAAGGCAGCAGCAAAACTAGCTTTAGAATCATTTTTAGGAAATGTAGGCAAAACTTTGAAAAAAGGTGGAAGAGTATCTTTAGTAGGATTCGGATCTTGGTCAGTATCTAAAAGAGCTGCAAGAGATGGAAGAAACCCACAAACTGGTAAAACTATCAAGATTGCTGCTAAGAATGTAGTTAAATTTAAAGCTGGTGCTGAATTAGACGGATCAGTAAACTAAGATTTTTATACATCTGATATACAAAAGCCATTCATATCTTGAATGGCTTTTTTGTTTTTTGGCTTTAATAATTTGGTAAATAATATTTTTTTTATCAACTTTATAAAAATTAATTAAAAATGATTTCAGAAAAATTAAAGAAAGGTCATTTATTAATAGCTGAACCATCAATAATTGGTGATTTATCTTTTAACCGTTCTGTAATTTTATTAGCTGATCATAATTCTGAAGGTTCTGTTGGTTTTATCCTTAATAAACCTCTTAAATACACCATCAAAGATTTACTCCCTGAAATTCAATCTGATTTTAAAATCTATAATGGTGGTCCCGTTGAACAAGACAATCTCTATTTTATCCACAATGTACCAGATTTAATTCCCGATAGCATCGAAATATCACACGGTATTTTCTGGGGCGGTGATTTTGATTTGACCAAAGACCTAATCAATAACGGAATTCTCAAGAAAAAAAACATACGTTTCTTTTTAGGCTATACGGGCTGGGATTCGGAACAATTAGAAAATGAAATGCAGGCAAGTTCATGGATTTTGACCGATAATAAATATGAAAATAAAATCCTTGGAAAAGCTTCTGCTCATTTTTGGAAAGAAAAAATAGTAGAACTTGGCGGTGAATATCTTATTTGGTCGAATGCTCCTGAAAACCCAATTCTTAATTAAGCTTTAATCAATTGATTTAGCTTCTCTAATAATTGAGAAGAAAATTGAATTCCAAAATCTTTTTTTCGATATTTAGTTATAGGCTGAATTCCGATAATAACATTTGTAATGAACAATTCGTCAGCTTTTTGCAAATCAAATGGAGAAATTTCTTTTTCAATAACCTCAACATCTTTCATCTGTTTTGCCAATGCAATAATCTGCTTTCTCATAATTCCGTTCAAACAGCCTTCTGAAACAGGTGGTGTTATTAAAGTATTTTGCATAAGCATGAACAAATTTCCATTGGTTGCTTCGATTACATTCTTCATTTCGTTGATAAGAAGGCATGAATCCAGTTGATTTTCTTTAGCAAAAATACTTGCTGTGATATGTGTAATTTTGCTTGTAGTTTTAATTGTAGAAAGCAATTGTTTCGGAATTATAAAATCTTTATACAAATCGACTTCAAATTTCTTACTGTTAAATTGATAATTTAAATGTTCTAATTCTGTTGCCTGAATAATAAATGAAATTGAATTATCCGTTGGAAGATAAAAACCTCCTTCATTTCTAAAAACAGTAAATCGAACACGCGCTGAATCATGAATTTCTTTGGCAGCTATAAGTCTTAATATTTCTGCCTCCAGATATTCAAAAGTAAAATTCATTGGAATCTGCATTCTTATGATTCGCATTGAAGCCATTAATCTGAAATAGTGATCTTCAAAAAAAAGAATCTTGCCATTTATAATCTTCAATGTTTCAAAAACGCCGTCACCATATAAGAACGAGCGATTAAAAACCGATAATTGTAAATCTGAATCCTGAATTACACCATTAAAATTAACCATAAAAAAATCCCGTCTCGGTTTTAGAACGAGACGGGACAAATATAACTTTTAAAAAATTGATTTTAAATAGAACCTATGACATGTTTTAAATCTGAAATTTGGTTTTCCCATAATAGTTTTGATTCATCCAACTCATCTTCATCTGCAAAATCAACAACCATTAAAGAAACATCTTTAGTTATTTCATCTTCTAAAATCTTTAACTCAAAATAATATTCTGTGTCATTTTT